>QMPG01000233.1 GCA_003648455.1 Bacteroidota bacterium | reverse complement strand
GTGTGTATATGAAAATCTGCCCTGAATGTTTTCATAAATCAATTTTCACAAATTAACTTTTGAATTATTATTTAGTAATTCGTATATTTTTGCTGATATCTCAAATGCTTTTTCTTTTGTTCCCAATATTGGGATACCTTCACTATTGCTTTGCTCCCTAGTATCTTCTTCGGGTTTATTGTCATTAATAAGAATTACAGCAGATAAATCTTTTAAAGAAGCAATAGCCATAACATTTTTATGTGTTTGTAATGTTATCCATATATTATTTGCTTCAGCATTAGCAATAACATCGCTTAGTAAATCGGAAGTATAACCGCCTGAGACTGTTCTGTCTAAACCGTTGTTACCACTTAGTATTTCTAAACCTAATTTATTAACTAAATCAATTATTTTCATTTCTTGGATAAATTCTATAATTAATAATATTTATTTCTGTTCCTTCGTTTACTTTACTTCTTATTTCTAGCTTATCTGAATTCTTTTTTATATTAGAAAGCCCCATTCCTGCGCCAAAACCCATCTCCCGAATTTTGCTTGAAGCAGTTGAATAACCTTTTTCCATTGCTTGGTTAATGTCGGGAATTCCGGGACCATTATCTTTTATATTAACACATATTTTGTCGTTATCAATATTAACTATTATTACTGCATTGTATGCATGAGCTACTACGTTTATTTCTGCTTCATATAATGCAATTACTATTTTTTTTATTAATTTTTGATGAATATTTAGTTTTTGAAGCCTCTTCTTTATCTGGCTTGATGCATATCCAGCGTTAGAAAAGTCACCGCCGGCAATCTTATATCTCAAACTAATTGTTTCTTCAAGCATTAATAAACAGCTTTTAGTCCGGCTTCATATAATAAGCCGGCAGTTTTAAACATTGAATACTCACACTCAATAATCATCATTCCACTTTCGTTTGCCAATTCTATCATTTCTTTACTAGCTTTTTTCCCTCTTGCTAAGATAACTATATAAATATCAGACATTTCAACAGTTCTGACAGTTTGCATATTTGATAATCCTGTTATTAATAATATATTTTCAGCATCAAGTGTTAAAACATCGCTCATTAAATCTGAGGCAAAACCAAACTCAACATCTTTATCTAAATAAGTTGCACCACAAACTATGTTTGCATTCAAAATATTTACAACTTCATTAATTTCCATCTGTGTTTTTCAAGTTACAAGGTTTAAGTATTTTTTATTTTTGACAAAGATATTTCTTTAAAATAGTCAAAACAAATTTTATTGTGAATTTATTAACAATGTTAAAAAAATAACACTAATATATAATCAATCTAAATAAGGTTAAGATGTTCTTACCGTAAATATAGTGGTTCTGCATTTATATTATAGATTTTTTTAAGATAATAAAAAGACAGTTTTAAAAAGAATATTTTGAGAATGTTCTCGAAAGTTTGATGCGATTTTTATAAAAAAGGATATGTAAAATCTACATATCCTTTTTTATTTTAATGAAAAAATATTATTAGAAAGTTAATTTAGCTGCAATGTTAAAAACTAAAGCAGAGTTGTCATCTAAACCGTTTATTTTAGTTGAGATATTTTGTATTTCAGCTGCAAAAGAAAATCCGTTTTCAATAGGGAAAATAAAATTACCGTAAATAACAGTGTTTTGTTCAATATTACCTGCAACAAGATTGTCTGTATCATTTTTATCCATACCGGCACCAACAACTAAAATAAAATGATCGGATATTTTTGAAGTTGAATTAAACCAAACTCCAAGAGAATTTTTATCAACACCGTTTGCACCATTACCTGCAATATTAAATAAATTAGCATTGTTTAAATTAGTTCCGTAATTAACCTCACCTTTAAAAGCAAATAATTTTGCAAAATTTAAATTAAAATCAGCACCAAATCCGGTTGCGCTAAAATCAGTATTATCAACTGCCGGTGTTGGATTAAACTTAGCATATGCAAAATAAGCACCTATTCCGTATTTATCTGCAATTTTTGTTGATAATCGACCTTGAATCATTGGTGTTGCAGATTTGTTATCGGCACCTAATCCCGCAGCTTCTTTTGTAGGCTCACAAATAGCTAATTGGATAAGCGAATTCATAGGAAGTTTATATCTGAATTGTATTTGTGCACGACGGAAACCACGATTTCCTGCATACCACATATTACCATTTGTGTTATTTGTTGAAGCATTAATTGGTGAAAAAATATCCCATTGTTGTCCAACTCTAATTTCAAGATTATTTTTTGCAATGCTTGCATAAGCTTGACGAATACGAGGTTTGCCATTAGCATCAAAAGCACCGCCATAAAAATCCAATTCAATTTTACCGCCAATTTTATATTCACCATCTTTGTTGATTTTTAATCCAAATCGAGTGTGTTGTGCTGTAAAACCAAGTGCAGGATCATCTGAAGCACCTGCAAATTGTGGTGCCGACAAATAATTGTTTAACGGATTTCCCCATGAATAAACTTCGTGTGATGCATAAGTCATGTCTCCTTTTACAAAACCATAAGGTTTAACTTGAATTTTTTGTTTTTTCTCCGGTTGTGCAGCTTTCTCTTGTGAGAATGCAATAACCGGCATAATTGCCAACAAAATAATTATTAACTTTTTCATTAGTGACATTTTTAAATTATAAAGGCTCGGTGCACCTCCTTCATCACCTCACCTCTGTAAAAATAAAAATAGATACGGAGGTTATATTTTTTAAAACATAAAAATATATATTGAAACTGGATGAAAACATGAGTTTTGACAGGAATTTTACAAATTTTAATATTTTACAACATAAATTTTACTAACAAAAATCATTGTTTTATACATTTATATGTAATATTTTTATAGATAAGTTTTTGTATCTTAGTAGTAAATAATTTATCCTTTTTTAATTTAATAGATAATAAGCATTATGGAAGAAAAAATTAAAGTTTTAGTTGTAGATGATGACATAGATTTTATTACGGTAACTAAAATGATTTTGGAAAACCAAAATTACGAAGTAGTAACTGCTTCTAATAAGGTTGAAGGAATGAAGGTGGCAAGAAGAGAAAAGCCTCAACTTGCAGTTTTGGATGTTATGATGACTACAGAACAAGAAGGTTTTGAAATGGCAAGAGAATTAAGGCAAGATCCTGAATTTGTAACCTTACCAATCATCTTGTTAACAAGTGTTGATAGTGCTACAGGAATAAATTTTAAAGATGCTGCCGGAGATTCTGAGTGGATGCCTGTTGATGCATTCCTTGAAAAACCAGTTGATTCTGAACAATTAATTGCTGAAATTAACAAATTATTACCAAAATAGGTGATTTTAATTACTTATTTTTAACTAATAGTGATTAGAAACTGGGAATTAAACAATATTTTTTTTGGAAATTTCTAGTTTCTAATTTCAACATTTTTAATGTTTGGTATTTTTATCATGCGAGTTTACAAGAAAAATATCTTTCTTATAAAGCATAAATTTTATCTCCAATATTTATACGCCCTTCTTTAATTACTTTGCAAAAAATAAATTCTTTTGATATAACACAGCCCAATGTTTCATTATATAATGAACAATATTTATAACAATTTTTTCCTATTTTAAATATTTCAAGCTTTACTTGATTTCCAACTTTTACCAAATCTCCTACTTTTAATTTTGACAAATCAATACCTTTTGTGGTAATATTCTCGCCAAAATCACATGATTGAAAATTATGATTCTTTTTATTTAAACGTGTGCAATCTTTCTGATGAGTTATATTTTCAATTGACAATAAGGTAATTGTTTTATCTTTACTTTTAAAAAAAATTGCAGAATTTGTATTGTTTGGGCTTGTTAATTTAACATTGCTTTCTTGCAAGCTATTTTCACAACAATTTATACAATATACAGCTCCCGATTTACCAGAAATTGAATTAAATTCATTCATATTAAATAATTCGTTGTTCCCCGCTATAAATATTCATTTTATCTCCTCTCACAAACCCTATTAAGGTAATATTTAAATTTCTGCAAATTTTTACAGCCTTATTGGTTGGTGCGCTTCTAGAAATCAATATTGGTATATTGCACATAATTACTTTATGCAAAATTTCTGATGAGACTCTCCCACTAGTTAAAACAATTTTATTCCCAAACGATGTTTTATTTATTAATAAACTGCCAATAGTTTTATCAATAGCGTTATGTCTACCTATATCTTCATAAAAAACAAGTATCTTATTATTTTCAACAATTGCAGCACTATGAACGCCACCTGTTTTTTGAAAAGTTTCAGATTCTGACTGAAAGGCTCTCATCATATCGGCAATTTCAGTTGTCTTAACTTTTATGGTATTTTCAAAGTTTGAATTTTTATAATTTTCTTTCACAAAAGAATATGCATCGCCACATCCAACGGCTTTAACTTTTTTATTGCCTAATTTATGAAATTGAATTTTTTCTTTTGTTTCAACACTAGCAACAAAATCGTTTGAAGTTAAACTAAAAATATTATTTGTTTTAACATCATCAATACTTTTAATTATTTCAGAACTATACAAATAACCAATTGACAACTCATTAAAATTTCCTTTTGAGCATAAAAGAGTCGCAATCTCATGCTTATTAACTTCAACTTTTAATGATATTTCTTCTGTAACAACATCATTAACAACCTCTTTATCAGAGCCTTTTATTTTAACTATTTGAAATTGTTCCATTTCAAATTATTTTTATGAATTATTTAAATCAATAGCTGTTTTTAAATCAGCATGAGTATTGATATTTGTAAAAACTTTATTATTAAACAAATTATCTTCCAGGTCTAAATAATGAACTTTTATTTTTTTATAAAAATTTCGAATTGAATAATTGCTACCTTCTGTTATATGAGTATATAATTTTTCATAAATACTTTTCTTGTAAATTGCATGCAAAGGTTCAATATTATCTTTAATGCGTGGCACTACAGCATCATAATTGCTGTTTTTGTATTCTTCAATTACTTTATTAATAACTACCGTATTTAAAAAAGGCATGTCACATGGCACAAAAAATATTGAATCTTTTTTTGTTTTTAATAAAGCTGAATATATACCGCCAAGAGGGCCAATTCCTTTAATTTTATCAGAAATAATTGTATAATCATTTTTCACACATGAATATTGTTCAGGAGAATTGGTTACTAAAATTATTTCGTCGAAAATTGATCGCAATACTTCTGTGTTATTTTTTAATATAGTACAACTATCAATCTCTATTAATGCTTTATTTCTTCCACCGATTCTTGAATTTTTACCTCCGGCTAATATTGAGCATCCAATATTTTTCATCTTTCATAAATTAATTCAATATTTTTTTAAAAAAATATTCTACAAATATAAAACTATTGGCTTTTATTTTATCAGATTCAAGTTAATTTAATTTAATAATAAAACGGCTCACTTTAAAATTCGGGTGGATTAAGCATAAATTTCAGAACTCCTAATCCATAAATTGAATATTTATGGGTTAAGAGTATTTGTTTGTATACTGTATTTATCGC
>QMPG01000232.1 GCA_003648455.1 Bacteroidota bacterium | reverse complement strand
ATTTAAAAAATTATTAATTCACAATAGAACACCTTTTTTTAATATTATTGCTTTAATTTATAAATATTTTTTACTTTGCAAATCTAAAGGCAATGACGAGAAACGCTTTTTGGAGTGGACACAAACTTTTAACTTTTAACTAATAATGAAAAAATTAGCTTTTATACTGTTTCTCATCCCAAGCATTATTTGGGCACAGGAACCAACAGGAAAAACAATACTTGAAAAGATTGATAAAAATATGGCCGCTAAAAGCACCATATCTAAATCAAAAATGATAATACATGGTGCCCGACAAACACGGACAATTGAGGCAAAATCGTGGGGCGAGGGCGATGAAAAATCATTTACTGAATATCTTGCTCCGGCTCGTGAGAAAGGCACAAAAATGCTCAAACTCGAAGACGAATTATGGATTTATTCGCCTTCATCCGACAGGATTATCAAAATATCAGGGCACATGTTACGTCAATCACTTATGGGCTCTGACCTCTCTTACGAAGATATGATGGACAACACCGAGCTTCTTGAAGATTACAATGCCGGAGTTATTGGCTCAGAAACCATTGACGGCAAAAACTGCTGGATAGTTGAACTTCAGGCTAAAACAGCCAAAGTTAATTACCAGATGCGTAAAATTTGGGTTGATAAAACTCGTTATGTACCTTTAAAAGAAGAATTATACGCTAAAAGCGGAAAGCTTTTAAAAAGAATGGAATTGTTTGATATTACTAAAATAGGAAATCGCTGGTATCCTAAAAAATTGATTTTTAAAGACATGCTAAAAAAAGGCTCCGGAACAGAATTTATTATTGACGAAATTGAATTTGATAAAAAAATTGATGCTTATATTTTTACAAAAGCTTCGCTTAAATAAATTTAGTCATCAAGCGTTTTTAAATTAAAAAAGGTGCAAGCCTGCAAGTTTGTACTTTTTTAGTCACTTTTAAACTACAAATATGAATCCTCTCCGAAAAGTAGAAAAAACACGTCATTGCAAGGAACGAAGCAATCTATAGCTTTATAATTCAGTATGTTGAGATTGCTTCTCCGCCAGCTGGCGGATCGCAATGACGAAAAACATTTTTCGGAGTAAACTCAAATATGAAATAATAATTTTGTATATTTCCCAATAAAATTAAAAAAATTATGCGTTTCTATACTCCCATTTATGTTTTGACTTTAATTATAATATTAATTGATTTATACACTTATAAATATTTAAAAAATTCTCTAAGAAGAATTAAATCGAAAAAAATAAGCATCTCTTTAAAATTTATTTTTTGGGCAATTAGTCTCTTAATTATTGTTCTATTTATTATTGCTTCTTCTTCGATATCAAAAGCAAGCAGTCCCGAGACATATTCGCGAATAACTTTATTAATTGCTGCTTTTAGCATATTATATATCCCCAAAATTATTTTTTGCATTTTTCAATTTATCGAAGATTTGATAAATCTGATAATCAGACTTTTCAAAAAAAAGTGTTTCATACACTTTGTAACTAAAATTGGATTATTTTTATCTGTTATATTTTTTCTTTCGATTATTTATGGCATTACAATTGGACGATATAATTATAAAATAAACAAACTTGATTTAAAATTTGAGAACCTACCTCAATCGTTTAACGGAATTAAAATTGTTCAAATTTCCGATTTTCATATTGGCAGTTATAATAAAGATTATGAAGAATTTGAAAAAATTGTTCGATTAATTAATGAACAAAATCCCGATTTATTATTTTTTACAGGCGATATGGTAAATAATTTTGCCGATGAGCTAAATGGGTATATACCTATTCTGCAAAAATTACACGCCACTATTGGGAAATATTCAATATTAGGAAATCACGACTATGGTGATTATTCTTCGTGGATAAATCAGCAAGAAAAGAAAAAAAATTTAGAAGATATAAAACAGGCACAAATAGATGCAGGTTTTGAACTCTTACTAAACAGCTCAATAAAAATAAAACGAGATAGTGACGAAATAGCAATAATTGGAACAGAAAATTGGAGTTTACCTCCTTTTCATCAATATGGCGATTTAAAAAAATCGATGGCTAATGTTGATACTAATTCGTTTAAGATATTACTCACTCACGATCCAACTTATTGGGACAGCACAGTTGTAAAAAAAACTAATATTGATTTAACTTTTGCCGGTCATACTCACGGCATGCAGTTTGGAATAAATATTTTTGGTATTCATTGGAGCCCTTCAAAATATGTATATAAACAATGGGGCGGTTTGTACGAAATAAATAATCAATATCTTTATGTTAACACAGGAATTGGTGTTATTGGTATTCCCGGACGAATTGGCATGCCTCCGGAGATTACTGTTGTAAGGCTATATGGAAAAAATTCCATATAGTATTTAACACTATTTAATAATAAAAAATATGTTTTTTATTATCACTATTTTCAATTTATTACATTTCTTTACAATTTTGATTGCAACACTACTGCGATTTGTTTTTTTTAAATTAAAAGTACTATTATTTTAAATTAGCAATAAAAACAGATTAAATCGTCAATCTCAAATTTATCATCACTATCTTTTTTCTCAAGCCACATATTATTTCCTTATTCCCCAATTCTTTTTAAGAATAATCCTAAAGTTATAAAACGACCAAAATAATTATTATTTATACTTTTAATATCAGTTTTGTGATTTATTATTCTATTCTTTTTCAAAATATTTTCTATTTCAGCAATCATAGAAAATTCCTTAACAAAACCATATATTCTATTATCAGTAGGAGTTTCTTGAAAGTGTGTTTTTTTTACAATTTTTCGAAGAATTTGTTTGCTTAACCTCAACTGCTTGTCGTACAAATAGCTAAAAACATCTGCACATTTATAAATTGTTGAAGAAGAACATGATATAAGTTCTGTAGTTTTTATTTTAGCTAGTTCGGAATTGTACTTTGATATTTGTTCCCTATGAAAATTATTAAAAAAACGTTCATTTCTACTAAAAAGAAAGCCAAATCTTACTAAATCAAGATCAAGTAATGGGGCGAAAGATGTAAAATAATTACTTGCAGCCCTAATATATGCACTTGCATTTCCCTGCATCTTATAATTATAATATATGTTATCATAAGTTTGTGTATTAAACTCTAATAAATAATCATTTAGTCTTTCAATTGTAAGTTGCTTAAAATTTTGAGAAATTTGTTGCATTTCTTTTTCAAGTATATGATGAGGAAAACCAATGCTTTCAATTCTAAAATTATAAAGTTTTTCTATATTTGATTTTTTTCTTTTATAAAAAGGGAAGTCTTGCAACCACCAAAAATCTTTATATAATTCACCACCAACTCCGCTTATCTGAATATCAACACCTCTTTGCTTTCTCTCTTGGTTTAATTGATAATTTCTATGATAACCAACAATATCAATCTGAGCATCAGTAATATCAAAAATGGAAAATAAATCGCTTTCAGTTATATTGGTAGGATTATGATAAGTTGGAAAAAATTCTTTTTTGATAATTTTTGCTATTTTAGAAGCAATTTTTATATCCTTATTACCATTAATTCCACTTATTGCCAATTCAAAATCTGAATTTAAAGTGCTTAGCATTGTTACAATAAGTCGAGAATCAATACCGCCCGTCAAATCAATGGATATTTTTTTCCCTGTGAGTGCTTTATTAATATATTCAAAATGATTATAGAAATCTAAAGCAATCTCATCACTAATTTTTGCAATTGACTTATCTTTAGATAATACATTGTCAAAATCATCAATTTCAAAATATTTATCTTTGCTTAAAATGCTTACATCGTTTAAAAAGGTTTCATTAAAATAAATAAATCCAAAATGCAAAAAATCCATTATACTCCTATAGTTCAGTTTTTTATCTGACAAATTATTCGAATTTATTAGTTCTAAAAAAGAATTTGATATAGTATCATTATTGAAATAAATCTTCATAATTCCTGAATTATCAGAAAAAATGTATTTATATTTTTTCTGATTATCAATTATGATAATAAAATAATTTCCTTTTATTTTATTAAAATTTATTTTTCCATTTTCTGACAAATTGTTGACTACTTCAACTATTGTATCGTATCCACATTTAAAACCATTTATGTAGATTAATCCTTTGAAATACACCTTAAATCTATCTAAATCAACAAAATCGACATTAGAATTACTATCATATAAAATTTTCTTCTTGCTAATAATCATATTTATAAAATTAATCGTAATTTATTATTTAGCTATTATAATAATAACAGTGCATCAATCGAACAATATTTTTTTATAACAATCTCGTTCCCTATGATAAATCAAATGTACTTTTTCGTCAAGCTAAAAGTAAATAGGTTTCGTCGGATACCAAGCTATTAGGGATACCTTTGATGACAAACGAAAATGTTAAAAAAAGAATTCTTCACAAACCCCATTTTAAATATCTTCAGAATACTTCACACCTATAAAAACTCAATAGGTTCTGACAATAATAATTTACCTTTTTTTAAATTCTCAACCCTGCATTTAACTTTCGTAAAATCAATATTTTTTTTCTCAATGAAAAGATCGTATTCTACATGAATTTCATTGTCAAAATAATCTTTCACAACAAGATAATTTTTTTTCACTCCTTGACTATCTACTGATTTTTCAGCTCTTATGAAATCAAATTCGTATATTTCTCCTTCGTTATAGAAAGGATGCTCAGGCTCAATAAAATAATATCCTTTTAAACTATAATTGATAACCTTGCATCGTATTTTCTGTCCAATTTTAAAATTATATTTTGGGTAATATTCAGTTGGTAAAAAATGAGTATTGTTATATTTATCATTTAAAATAAAATATTCAACATTATCGTGTAATTTTTTTTTATCAACAATAGTAAACAAACAAGTATTGCCAATTTTCAATGTTTTATAATCATCATATTCTGTTAATGATAAAAAAGGGATGCTTTTTTTTACAAACTCAACTTTAGCTTTTACCTTATTGTTTTCAACATGAATTTTATTATTACAATGAATTTTTATCAAATTTTTAAAAGCATCTTTAACAATAATAATATTTTCTTCATAACCAATATAATTTTTCTGCTTATCAAATTTAACAAACTCAAAATCGTAAATTTTTCCTTGTTTATATATAGGATGCTCAGGCTCTAAAAATATTTTCCCATTGCAATTAATCTTATCTACCTTACATTTTATTATCCTGCCTTTTTTTATATCGTAATTTTTATAGTATTCAGTTGACATCAATTGTTTATTTCCAAAAATATCTTGTAAAACAAAAAACTCTTTATTACCGCCGGGCAAGCATGTAATATTGTTTACCTTAAACTGATAAGTTTCTCCTTCAACAAATTTATTTTTATTACTTTTTAATATCATTTTTATAATTAATTTTATTAATCGGGACTTCTCCCAATATCAGCAATTTTGTGATTCAAAAATAATTTCGTAATAATAATAAATTTAAATCATAAAACTACATTAAAGGACTAAAAAGTCGGGCAAAAGAAGATTTAATT
>QMPG01000231.1 GCA_003648455.1 Bacteroidota bacterium | reverse complement strand
GTGGTACGACTATCTGAGTGGACAAGAAATTGAGGTCAAGAATAATAAGTTTTTGTTCTATCTAAGAGCTGGAGAATATCATTTACTTATTGATAAGAAAAAGGATGTTCCACAGTGGATAATTCAGCCAATGAATATTATTGTTGATGAATTAAAGTATGAAGGAATATTGGAAATTATGCCAAATCCAAGTGATGGTAATTTCTATATTTTTATTGATAGTGAAAATGATGTTGAGCTTTCTTTTTATGATATTTCTGGGAAATCAATTGGAAACTTTAAGGTTTCAGGAAGTGAAAAACGAAGAGTAAATGTAAATGATTATACATTGTCGTTTGGCTCTGGAGTTTATTTCTGTAAAATGTATGATGGAGAAAAGATAATAACAAAGAAATTTATTGTACTATAGAGAGTGTGTAATTATAAGGTGTATATTTTATAGTTGTAGTTATGCGAAAAAGGAACTGCAAATTAGAGACGGTATCTCGAAAAAATTATTTGTAAATTTGTAATCAGATATTTAAAGGAAAATAATGAGTAAAAAACAATTGACAATAAAGGATTTAATTAGTTCTGCAAATGAGTTTTGTGAGCAAGAAACAAAATATGAAAATACGGAATTATTTGGTGTAACTGACGGTAAGGCTGTTGGGACATATATTGAACATAAATTTAAAGAATTTCTTAATATAAGTTTTGAACTTGATAATGGAAACTCTGCTCGTGGAATTGATTTGCCAGCACCAAAGATAAATACAGATATAAAAGTAACTTCAATAAAGCAACCTCAATCGTCAAGCCCTTTCAAAGATGCAAAGCAAAAAATATATGGACTTGGTTATAATCTTCTTGTATTTGTTTATGAAAAAAAAGACAATCAAGAAAATGAAACTGCTATATTAGACTTTAAAAGTTGTTCATTTATCAGTAAGGAAAGAACAGCAGATTATACTACAACATTTAGGCTTATTGAAATGGTGAATGATGGAGCAAATGTTGAAGATATAATTGCTTATCTTAATGATAAAAATATCCCTGCGGACGACATTACTTTAACTTTAATAGCAAAACAAATTTTGAAAAACAAACCAAAATTAGGTTACTTGACCATATCCAACGCTTTGCAATGGAGATTACAATATGGACGAGTTGTAGCACTTTCTGAAAAAGTAGTTGGAATTACAAAAATTGTAGATAAAGTGAATATTTAACATGAAAGTATTTGAAGCAAATATTACTCATTTAGTAATTGATTTTTTTGAAAAATCAAAAGAATTACCTTTTAATGAAATTAATATAAAAATAAAATTAACTTGTGGTATTAATATTTTCTTTGAAAATCAATCAGAATTAAACGACCTGATAGATACTGTTTCCAGCAATACCAATATATTAAATGAACCTGACAGAGCGGAATATGGAGATTTTCAAACAAATAGAAATTTAAGTGATAATGTTTGCAATCTTTTAGAAAAACAAAATATAGCACCTGAAATTATTATTGAACCTACTTGTGGGAAAGGGAATTTTATTATTTCAAGCCTTAACACATTTGAAAATATTAAATATATTTATGGAGTAGAGATTTACAAACCTTATGTATGGGAAACAAAATTTGCAATTTTGAACTACTTTTTGGAAAATAAAAAATCTAATCTGCCAGAAATAGACATCTACCATTACAATGTTTTTGATTTTGATTTTAAGAAAGTTTCAAGTAATCATAAAGACCAAAAAATATTAGTAATTGGAAATCCGCCTTGGGTTACTAATTCTAAATTATCTTCACTTGGGTCTGATAATTTACCACTAAAATCAAATTTCAAAAAACATAAAGGGCTTGATGCAATTACAGGAAAAGGGAATTTTGATATTGGAGAATATATTTCAATTAAATTAATATCAATTTTTTCAAAATTAAATGGAAGTTTTGCTTTTCTTATTAAAAATTCGGTTGCAAAAAATATCCTATTAGAACAAAATAAAACAAAATATCAAATATCAAATATTAAGCAATTTGATATTGATGCAAAAAAGGAATTTAATGTTTCGGTTAACGCTTGTTTGTTTTTGTGTTCTTTAAATAAAAAACCCGATGTGACAATTGCTGAATACAATTTTTACACAAATAACTTAATAAAAGAATATGGTTGGATTAATAATAAATTTGTTGCTAATGTTAACTTATATTTAAAATTCGAAAATATAGACGGTAAATTTCCTTTTGTTTGGAGACAAGGCGTAAAACACGATGCTTCCAAAATAATGGAATTAGAAAATGTAAATGGTCATTTGATAAATAATAATAAAGAAACTGTTGAAATAGAAAAAGATTTAGTTTATGCTTTATTAAAAAGTTCTGATTTAAAAGGGACTGTAATTGACAAATCTCGAAAATACACAATTGTTACACAGAAGAAAGTAGGTCAAGAAACTAAATATATAAAAGAATTATATCCAAAAACTTATAATTATCTTTTTCAGAATATAGAATATTTTAACAAAAGAAAATCAAGTATTTACAAAGGGAAACCTATGTTTTCAATTTTTGGAATTGGGGATTATTCTTTTAAGCCTTACAAAGTTGCAATTGCAGGAATGTATAAAAGAACTACATTTTCTCTTGTCAAACCAAATAATAATAAGCCTGTTATGCTTGATGATACTTGTTACTTTATAGGTTTTAATACCTTAATTGAAGCAGAGATAACAAGAGTTCTATTAAACAGAGGATTAACACAGGGTTTTATTCAATCAATTGCGTTTACAGATGCTAAAAGAATGATAACAAAAGATTTGTTAATGAGAATTGATTTGACTGAAGTATTAAAAGAAATAGATTTTGATGAATTGCAATTGGAAATTCCGAATTTTAATATTATTGATTGGGAAAATTATTTAGGGAAATTGACAAAACAAGAATTAGAAAAAAATCAACAATTAAACCTTTTTGATAAACAAGCACTACATACTACACAGGCTTTACGTAATGTGGAGATTAGTGCTAATCTATAAGTGTATGCAAGTAAATAAAATTAGTGGTAAATTGAAAGTTTATCGTTTCAAGACTCCACACAACACATCGCTAAATTGCCATAAAAATTAAAGAGTATGAGTATAATTAAGAAACCTAACCTAAGCTTCTGGCAGATATGGAATATGAGCTTTGGATTCCTAGGAATTCAATTTGGCTTTGCCTTGCAAAATGCTAATGTTTCTAGAATATTTGAAACTATGGGTGCCAAGGTCGAAGATATCCCAATACTATGGATTGCGGCACCAATTACAGGTCTTATTATTCAACCAATTATTGGGTATATGAGCGATAAAACATGGGGCAGACTGGGTAGAAGAAGACCTTATTTTTTAGTTGGTGCAATATTGGCATCTTTGGCGTTATTTATTATGCCAAATGTTCCTGCTTTGTGGATGGCTGCTGGTATGTTGTGGATAATGGATGCTTCCATAAATATTACTATGGAGCCTTTTAGAGCTTTTGTAGGCGATAACCTTAATGATGAACAGCGGAATACAGGTTTTGCAATGCAGAGTTTTTTCATTGGTATTGGTGCTGTAGTTGGTTCTGCTTTGCCTTGGATAATGTCCAATTGGCTACATATTCCAAATATAGCCCCAGAAGGTATTATTCCTCCCTCTGTTAAATATTCATTTTATGCTGGTGGTGCAATGTTTTTGCTGACAGTACTTTGGACAGTGTTTTCATCCAAAGAATATTCTCCAGAAGAATTACAGTCTTTTGAGAATAAAAATGATGAAAAAGGAAAGTCTATTATTATTAAAGATAAGCCTGTTCCTAAAAATACATTTTTAAGAATTATTCTTTCATTTGCTGGAATGGGAGCAATGGTAAGTTTGCTTACTTATTCAATGCATCTCGATAAGAATCTTTATATTCTTGGAGGTATTTTATTATTCTTTTCATTATTGATGCTTTATGCATTGATGCTAAAATCAAAAGGAAAAGAAGAAAGTCCAATTGTGGAAGTGTTCTCTGATCTGTTGAGAATGCCCAAGACAATGAAACAACTTTCATTTGTGCAGTTCTTTACTTGGTTGGGACTTTTTGCAATGTGGATTTATTCAACATCTGGTGTTACAGCTCATATTTATGGTGCTACCGATGTTCATTCGGAAGTGTATAATGAAGGAGCAGATTGGGTAGGAATCCTTTTTATGGTTTATAATGGAGTTGCCGCACTAGTAGCTTTTGGACTTCCTGTTCTTGCAAGATTTACGAGTAGAAAAATTACTCATTCAATTTCGCTAGCATTAGGAGGATTGGGACTAGCATCGATGATTTTATTTAAAGATCCTACATTTTTAATTATTCCAATGATTGGAATAGGTATAGCTTGGGCAAGTATTCTTTCTATGCCTTACGCAATATTAACAAGCTCATTGCCAACTCATAAAATGGGAATTTATATGGGAATATTTAATTTCTTTATTGTAATTCCTCAAATTCTTGCTGCTACAATATTAGGATTTATTGTAAAAAGATTTTTTGATGGCGATGCTATGCTAGCCTTAGTTGTAGGAGGAATTTCATTATTAATAGCAGCTGTAATGGTGCTGTTTGTGGAGGATAAGAATATTAAATAACCTTGCTTAACCGCAGTTAGGCGAATAATCAAATACACAATTAAATGAATAAAATAAAACAACTTTGGAAAGAAATTTACGGAACATCAAGTGATGATAAACTCCAAGATTTTATTTCTGAGATTGAAACTGTAAAGCAAGAAATTAGTATTGCTCCAAACGAAGCTGAATGGTATAAGGATGTTACTGTTTATTCTATTTATGTGGATTTATTTAATAAAAACTTTCAAGGGTTGGAAAATAAATTAGATTATCTCCAAGAGTTGGGAGTAAGCTGCCTTTGGTTGCTGCCAATACTTGATAGTCCGGGTAGAGATGCTGGTTTTGACATTAAAGATTACAGAAAAGTACGACCTGATTTATTGGATTTCAAACCACAAGATGAAGTTTTTGACGCTTTTTTGGAGAAGGCACATCAAAAGGGAATTAAGGTTCTTTTTGATATTGCAATAAATCATACTTCTGAGGAGCATCCTTGGTTTATGGAATCAAAGAAATCGAAGGAAAATGCATATCGCGATTATTATATTTGGGAGAAAGATGATAAGAAATATGAGGATGCTAGAATTATATTCTATGGAATAGAAGAGAGTAATTGGAAAAAAGAAGGAGATGAATATTTCTTTCATAGATTTTTCGATTTTCAACCTGATTTGAATTATCGCAATGCACAGGTGCTTATTCAAATGACTAGGAACTTTCTTTTCTGGTTGAAAAAGGGGGTAGATGGTTTCCGTGCTGATGCTATTCCATATTTATGGAAAGAGGAAGGAACTGACTGTGAGAATCTACCACAAACTCATAATATAGTTAAGTTTTTCAGGGCAGTAATTGATTATGTACGTCCAAATACACTTTTACTTGCAGAAGCTTGTCAGAAGCCAAAGGAAGTTGTAAAATATTTTGGCAATG
>QMPG01000230.1 GCA_003648455.1 Bacteroidota bacterium | reverse complement strand
TGACAAAAACACTTTACTTGTGCTAAAGCCCATATAAAACATAATTCATTAATAGGACTATTATCCTAAGTTTGTCAAAGGTAATCCCCTACCTCTTGAAACACTTAATATCTATATATTATTCCATATCAATGATTCTTTATCATCAATACTCCGTTGACTTTCTGTTTCTCGCAAAGCCGCAAATTCGCAACGGTCTGGTTTACAATAATTTATATAAATTCAACTACTACTTGTAATTGCTTACATATCAATAATTTATGAAATCATAACGAACTATTAATCATATAATATTGAAATTAATAATTAAAACGACTAAAAATATGCCTACTTTTATTTTTTATTAAATACATGAAAATATATTAAAATTTTAACTACATTTGTCCATTATTAGACAAGTTCAAAATAGGTCAATTTAATGCTTGGAAAAAGAATTAAAGAATTAAGATTAAAACTTGGAATTTCGCAAAGAAAACTCGGTGCATATATAGAGTTAGATGCAGGTTTTATAAGCAAAGTAGAAAAAGATGAAAAACCATTAAATAGGTTACATCTTAAAAAACTAAGCGAAGTTTTAAATATTGATGAAGCAGAATTGCAAAAATTGTGGCTTGCTAATAAAGTTTATAAAGTTGTTGCTGATGAAGAACTTGCAAAAGAAGCTCTTGTTTTGGCAGAACAAAAAGTTGAATACTTAAAAAAAACTGATTATGGCAAAAAGTAGCAAATCATTACAAGGGGAAATGTTCAAAGAAAGAAATTTAAGTGATTTTTATTGGGCTTATGCCGATATTTTAAGAGGAATAGGAATACCAACTGCCACTTACGACCAACGTATAATGGCTTTTATGACAGTTAAGTTGTTAATTGACAACAATAAACTGAAGTTTAATTTTGAATACAAAAAACAGTTTGGATTAACCGACAAACTCTATAAAAAATACAAAGGAAAAGATACCAAAGAAACTTTTAAAAATATTATTGCCGATATAGAAAATTTAGGGCAAAACCTAAATTATTTTACACAAGAAGCAAGGTACAACCCTAGTGAGAGCCAAAATATATTAGCATATATAAACCACCCAAAAGTATTTATTTTAGATGCTTATATTGAAGAATTAGAGAACCATTATTTAAAAATGGTTTTAGATATTTATACTTATAAAGCTAATTTTAAAAATTACCCAAAAGAGCAATATAAAGACTTATATGAGAAAACAATATCTCGTATGAAAAAACTCTCTGGCGATTTAACAGGGCAACATTTTACACAAAAATCTATTATTCATTTAATGTGCCAACAAGCCATTAAACAAATAATAGATAATAAAACTATTGCTATTTACGACCCAACTTCTGGCACAGGAAGTATGCTTATGGAAAGTGCTTTTTATTTTAAGCAAAATACAAAAGTTGAAAAAATTGAAATATACGGACAAGAAAACCACGCACAAACTTGGCTGTTATCTAAAATATTTCTCGAAATATCGTCGCTTGACGGAAAACAAGAAGGAATAAAAAACATTATAGCCTTTGGCAATACACTTACCGAACCTGCTTTTAGCAAAGGAATAAACGGAGACGATAGTTTCGATTTTATTATTGCAAATCCTCCTTTTGGGGTAGATTGGAAACACGATTACGATACTGTAGTTAGTAATATGAAACAAAAGGAAACTAACTTTTTTGTAGTAAAAGATGGTAAAAAAATAATAACTCCACGCAAAAGCGATGGTCAGTTTCTTTTTATGCAACATATACTAAACCTTATGCAAAAAGAAAACGCAAGAGGAAAAAGAGCTGTTGCATCAATTATTAGTTCAAGCACACTAATTTCTACTGGTAGTAAAACATCGTCAGAAGCAAAATTGCGAAATGCTATTTTTAATACTAAAATGCTAAAAGTAGTAATAGAGCAACCAAGAGCAATGTTTACTAATACCGACATTACATCTAATATTTGGTTTTTCGATACCGAAGCTTCTGAAAACATAAAAGTAATAAAAGCAGACAACGACGAAAAACCATTATTTAGCCAACATACTGCACCACAAGACAAAATGAAAAATGCTTATAGCGAAAATAATATTAAAGAAATATTAAAGCTGATAAACAATAAAAAAGAAGAAAAATACATAAGTAAAAACTTAAAAACTAATAATTTGCACGGTATATATATTTATAACGAAATAGAAACAAAATCAGTTTTAGAAGATATAAATATTACCGATATTGAAAAAAGCATACAAGAAACTTTAAAAAAGATTAGTGATATTAAAATTTCGGAGCAGAGTTATATTTAAACATTATGAAAAACCAACTAATACATACATTAACCAACAATTTTGAAGGCTTTGCAAGCCTAACAGAAGAAGGCGTAGAGTTTTGGTTAGCAAGAGATTTACAACACCTCTTAGGTTACGGAAAATGGGACAATTTCAAGAATGTAATTTCAAAAGCAAAAACAGCTTGCGAACTTTCTAAGGAAGAAATTGCCGACCATTTTGCCGACGTCGGGAAAATGGTTGATATTGGCTCTGGTGCTACAAAAGAAATAGATGATATTATGCTAACAAGATATGCTTGTTACCTAATAGCACAAAATGGAGACCCTCGAAAACAAGAAATTGCTTTTGCCCAAACATATTTTGCTGTACAAACACGAAAAGCTGAACTAATAGAGCAAAAAATATTAGAATACGAAAGAGTACAAGCAAGAGGTAAACTAGCACAAACCGAAAAAGAACTATCTAAAATAATATTTGAACAAACTGGCGGAAATAAGAATTTTGCTATAATTAGAAGTAAAGGCGACCAAGCATTATTTAACCGTACAACGGCACAAATGAAAAGCCAATGGGATATTAAACAAAACAAGCCCCTTGCCGATTTTATGCCAACAATACTGCTAAAAGCAAAAGATTTTGCAACAGAAATTACCATTTTTAACGCAAAAGACAAAAATATGAAGCGAGAACAACAAATTTCTGCCGAGCATATTACAAATAATAAAACAGTACGAAACACCTTAATACAACGTGGAATTACACCCGAAAAACTACCACCAGAAGAAGATGTTAAAAAAATAGAACGGAAATTAAAAAGCGACGAAAAGAAAAGCCTTAAAAATAAACCCAAGTTTAATAAATAAAATATGATGAATAAAGAAATTATTGAACGTTTTAAATTCTTTCAGAAAGTTACTGGGAAATATGGGGGATTTGATATTGAAAAGTTAGAGTTTGAAGGAAAAGAAATTGGACAAATAATTGCACAATTTATCAAGGGAGGTGCGCCTAAATATTCTAAAATAAAAACAAGTACAATTGTTATAAAGTCCGGGCAAGCAAGAGGTGATTACAATAAATTTGATTTTACAAAAATTGCATATCTTGATTTAAATAAAATTAAAAACCCCAAATATTTGCAAAAAGGGGATATTTTAATCAATACAACAGGTGTTGGAACAGCAGGTAGAGTAACTTTATTCGATTTAAAAGGCAATTATGTTTCAGATAGTCATATTACAACTTTAAGATATAATCTGAATGCTATAAATAAATATTATTTATTATTTTTCTTTAAGGATTTTGGATATAAGAAATTAGAGTCTATGGCAGAAGGTTCTGGCGGGCAGGTCGAACTTAGTATGAACTATGTAAAATCTATTAAAATTCCAATCCCAAAACAAATAGACAAAACCTACACCTCTTACAAAATACAAGAAATACTTGTTGATTTTTTCGAGTTTTATAAAGAGAAAAATGATGCAAGAATAAATTATGTAAATGAATTAGAAAAGCAAATAACAGAATTAGAAAAAGGCATACTGCCACTACTTAACAAACAAGACAAACAAATAATACAAGAACTTAACATTTATGCCGAGAATAATGACTTTGATGTTGATTTTAGTGAAGTGGGGTTTGAAACAAAACGGATTGTATCAAAAAATAAAGCTGAACTTATTGGAATAAAGAGAATGGGATTTACACCTGAAACATCAACAAAGGAAAATATAAATTGGTTTGTTATTTCTGATATGCAGAAAAACAATGGTTTATATATTGATAAGCCAGATACAAAAGAAAAAACATCTATTAAATTAATTGAAAAATCAATATCAAAAAAATCGATTAAATATCCACCTATAAAAAAGAATGATATTCTTGTATCCTTTAAACTGACAGTTGGTGTTGTTAAAATTTACAATTCAGAGTTACCTGCATATTGTAATGAAGCAATTGATATAATTTCTCCAAACAAAAATATTTTACCAGAATATTTAGCATACTATTGTATGATTGAATATCCAAAATATGGCGAAAGAACAAATAATGGGATAACTTTAAATGACGAAAGCAAAGCCAAAATTAAAATTAATATTCCAAAACCATCACAAGGAAAAACATCATTAGAACTACAAGAGATAATTGCAGGATATTTAGACAAATATTTTAGAGCAATACAATCATTAAAAAAAGAGACCGAAAAATTAGTGAAATTTTCAGATATGCACAGCGAAGCAATAATTTCATTAACATTTAAAAACTAATTAATTATGGCTATTAGCACAGAAAAAAAACAAGAGATATTTGAGCAGATAAGGGCGTTTAATAATAAGAAATTTAGCAGAAAAATTACTATTGCAGAACAATATTATTTTGTAGAAGATGATGTTGCCGAAGATTGCTCAAATTTTGTTAAATTTTTGGTAGAACAAAAAAAAGTAAATTTTTCTAAAAGCAATGTGGTTGATATGGCTTTTGGCAGTGGTAATTTAACATCTCATATTGTTCTTGATAACATTAGCGATTTTAGTAAAATTACTTTCAACGACAAAAATAAAGAGGCTAACACAAAGCTATTTGAGAAATTTGATACAGGAAAAGCAGAATTAACTCAATTTGATTTTCTTAATAAGTCGGAATGGAATTACAAAAGTACTTTCGATATTGCTATTTTAAACCCCTTAATTGGCGGAGGTTTAGAAAATCATAAGGTTGATTTTAAAGATAAAGACCCAATAATATCAAACAAAACTATTAAAGATTATTTGGGTTTAGACAAAAGTTTTTCTGTTAAACAAATTGATGACGAAAGTAAGATTTTAATAACAGCAGAAGGTAAAAAAGTTGGAGAAGCAAAAGAGAGCCTTAAAAATATAGAAATATTTAATTATTACGACGTATTTGCCAAAACTGATAAATCAAAAGAATGGGGAAGCCATACCGATAATGTAAAATTTAGACAAACATTAAACAAAATATTAAAACCAAAGGGAACAATCATTTTCTTTGGCGAGGAAAAATACTTTAATAGTTTATTTGCCGATTTCAATACAGTATTTGAATACAGTCAGGAAGGAAGTAAAAAAATCTTTATCGCATCAAAAAACGGTAGCAAAAAAACAATAATCAAATACAAAAAAGAAAAAGGTAAATTTATAATTGACGATGGAAAAACTGATGATGTTGAGCAAGTAGATATAAACATAACAGATATTGAAAGTAGTATTGGGGAAGCCTTAAATAAAATATCTGATATTAAAATTAGTGAAACTTC
>QMPG01000229.1 GCA_003648455.1 Bacteroidota bacterium | reverse complement strand
TAAATTTCATTACATCTTTACGACAGGTGTTATTATATTCTTCAACAGTGATTTTTTTTCCAATATCATCTTTTGTTATTCCCAAAGATTTTTCAACACCAAGCTCAACCGGTAATCCGTGAGTATCCCAGCCGGCTTTTCTTTTTACCAAAAATCCTTGTAAGGTTTTGTATCGACAAAACATATCTTTAATAGTTCGCGCCATAACATGGTGAATGCCCGGTTTGCCATTTGCAGAAGGTGGTCCTTCATAAAACACGAAAGAAGGGTTTCCTTTACGAGTAGAAATGCTTTTATGAAAAGTATCGTCCTTATCCCAATAATCAAGCATTTTTTTATTGGTTTGCGATAGGTCTAATTGTTTGTATTCCGGGAATTTTAAGCTCATATTTATCCTTAAATTTTATTAAAAAAACACACAAAGATAGAGTTACAAGAATAAAAATGCAAACAATTAACAATTAATAATAAACAAATAAAAATTTTAATAATTTGAAGCTTGTGTGTTTGCAAAAAACTCATGGTTTGTGCTAATTTACTAAGCTTGTTTTTTAATAAAATAAACCTTGTGGGTTTAATTCAAATTAATCCGACGCTTCCAGGATTTTCGGACGCCGGAAGGACTTTTAACCCGAAAAACTCATAAATTTTCTGCGCTTAAGAATTACATGTTCAATATAATTTATAAAAGCTTATTGCAATTTTTTAAAATCATATAATTCAATAAGATTTTGATTGGTTTTAAAATCAAACAAGGTCAATTTTCGTAAATAATAGTATTGCATCCAATAGTTTTTTAATTCGTTAAGATATTGTCTTTTTGCTATATCTTTTTCATTTGAAGCGATATTCAAATCTATTATATTTATTTTTCCTGAGATATATTTTTTTCTCGAGATTTTATATTTTAAGTTTGCAATAGTATCTGATTTGGCTGCAATAATCATTTGTTCTTTTAATATATTAAATTTTGAAACTTCAATAATAACATTCTGATTAAACTCCTGTTTGCTTTTTTTAACTGTTAAATTTGTAACATTTAATTTGCTTTTTGCCATTTCATAGTTCATTTTGTTGTTTCCCCAATCAAGAATTGGTATTTCAATTCCCAAACTGACAGATTGTTTATCTTGAGGATTTATGTATATCTTTTCAATTTGGTGGGAAGTTTGTGTTAAACCATAGCTTGCAGTTAAATTTGCATTAAAATGTTTTTTTAATTTGGCTTTTTCCAAGTTGCTTTCAGCATTTAAGAGTTGCTTTTTAAAATTATAAGAAGCGGGGTTGTTTTGTAATGCATAATTCAATGCGGTTATTGCATCAATTTTGGTTAATGGCATATCAGTTGGGATTATTATTTTTATCTCGACATCATTAGACAAGCCTAAAAAGTTAATCAATTTTTGCTTTTTAGTTTCTAAATCAATTTTACTTTGTTTTAATATTGATCTTGAATTAAGGTGATTTAATTCAAGTTGCAATAGTTCATCTTGGGCAATAGTTCCCATCTTATATCTTCCTTTTCCTATTTCATATAAAGTATCGTTGTTATTATAATTTATTGTTTCAATTTCAAAATTTAGTTGTGCTAATGCATAATTAAAAAAATGTGTAATTGCTAACATTGCAATTTCTTCGTGGTCGGCAACAAATTGTCTTTTTGCTTCTTCATATTCAACAGGTTCAATTTTTTTCTCCCATTTAAAAGGGTTATAGCTGAATATTGGTTGCGTAAAACCAATGTTTACAGGTGAAGACAAGAAACTCGTAACAGTACTGTCGCTCAATAAATCAATTCTTTGTAAACCTGAACTGATAAAAAATCGCCCTCCTGTAAAAATTTGCTGGTTTATTGTAAGATTACACGATGAATTATTTAAACTTCTATTTATAAAGGCATCATTTCCATCCGGCAATGTGATTTTTGATATTGATCTGTTGAAATCGCTAAGTGTTGAGTGAAAATCAATAAATGGTAAAAGTCTTGATTTAAATGATTTATATTTCCAATATTTTGATAGGTATTGATGTTTAATTATATAATATTCCGGTGATTGCTGCAATGCCGTTTCAATAGAATTATTAAGAGTTAGTGTTATTGTCTTTTCTTGAGAATATGTTTTGGTTAAAGCACTTATAATTAGAACTATAATTATTATTGGTTTTTTAATACACATGTAATTACATTGATTTTTTTTATTCATGTCGTAAAGATAAAACTGGATTTTGATTAGCGGCTCTTTTTGCCGGTGAGTAGCCAAAAAAGATTCCGACTAAAACAGAAATTGAGAAAGAAATTATTATTGAGTAAAGAGTAATAACCGTTGTAATTCCTGTAAAATATGTAACAGCTTTTGTCATAATAATACCAAGAATTATTCCAATAACTCCACCAATTGAACAAATTAAAATTGCTTCAAGAACAAATTGTGATATAATATCAATTTTACCAGCACCGACAGCCATTCTTATGCCGATTTCATTTATTCGTTCATATACCGATGCCAACATTATATTCATTATTCCAATTCCTCCTACCAGAAGAGAAATTCCTGCAATTATTCCAAGTACAATACTAAAAAGCCTTTTTGTTTTTTCGTGCTGTTTTAATATTTTTAGAGGGATTATAATATTGAAGTTTTTGTCATTATATTTTCTGTTAATTATTCTACCTATTAGTTTATTTGTAAAATAGAGGTCTTTAATTTCTTTTACCTGAATGAATATTTTATTTATAAGATTTTTATTAAAAAGCGATTGCTTGTTTGTTTCGTTTTTTGATTTTTTTGACTTATCAGAATAGCTTAATAAATTTTTATTATTTCTTAATTCATAAGTTTTTATTGGCACATAAACGGTATTTTTATTTTTTAAAAAATCAATATTTATATCGCTAATTTGTTTAACATTGAAATTATTAACAACACCAATAATTTTGTACCAGATATTATTTACTTTTATATACTGCCCTAAAGGATTTCTGTCATAAAATAGTTTTTTTTGCAGCTCATGCGCAATCAAACAAACCGGATTGGCAAATGTTGTGTGTTGTTTATTAAAAAGATTTCCTTTTATTGAAAGATTAAAAATTTTGAAATAATCATTATTTACACCGGCAATTATTCCTTTGGTATTTCTACCTTCATAAATAATATCTGACAAATTAGAAGAATAAGGGCTTATTAAGGAAATTGTTTGAACAATTTTTTTAAATGATGCAACATCATATAAATTTAATTTTTTGGAAGAAACAGAATTATAATCGGAATTTTTTTCATTCTGTTGTTTTTCATTTTTTTCTACTGGCTCAATAATAATATTTTTAGCACCAATGACCTCAATTTGATTTAGTATCTCTTTTTGTGTTCCTTTACCAACAGCCATCATCGTTATTACAGATGCAACTCCAAAAATAACGCCGAGTGTTGTTAGAAAACTACGTAGCTTATTTGATTTTATTGATTCGAAAGAAGCTTCTAAACCCCAGAATATATGATTGATTTTTGTCATATTCCTTTATTGATAATATGGTTTTGTCATAATTTAAGGGAGTAATCAAACTTGTCGCTCTGATACTTTTTAAGGCTAAGATAAAAAGTAAAAAAGCAAGTAAAAAGAATTTCAAAATTATTTTTTTCTTTTTTTTTAACACCTTTTTATTCTTAGTCAAGAATTTGATTCTCTCATTTCTTTTAATGATATCCTAACTTTATTTGTAAAATCTGCTTTTGAAGATGCTCCTTTAGCTTCTTCGTAGTTAGCCCCAGAAGATCTTATTAATTGACACTTAAAAAATTTATAACATTTATTTCAAAAATTAATAATCTATTTAATAAATCACACATTATACTTTAGCCTTTACACTTTAGCCTTAAACATCCGGCTCATATAACAATATCTCATCACCTTGTTTAATTCCTTGTTCAACAATAATAAAGTCTTCGTTTGCAATACCTGTTTCAATTTTTGTTTTAACAATTGTTTTTTTGTTCTTTTTATAAACATATTTAATTTTATTGTTATAAAATATTGCATCAATAGGTATAGATATTACATTATTTATTTCTTTTGAGATAATTGTATTATTTGTTGTCATAGCAGGTTTTAATAGCGAATCAACCTCAATTAATTTTATTAAAACTTCAAAGGCTTTTATTGATGAACCCTGTATGTTTTCTCCTATGTTTGCAACAGATAAAATTTTCCCCGAAAATTTTTTTTCGGGGAATGCATCTACATTAATAATTACTTTTTGGTCTGGCGAGACTTTATTTATATCTATTTCGTTTATATAGGTTTTGCATATCATCTTGGTTAAATCAGGTAATAATGCAACAATAGGGTCCCAAGGGCTAATAGTTGACTCAATCTGTCTTTTACTTCCATCTCTGTTTTTTTTATAAATCACCATACCCTTACTAGGAGCCTTAATAATAAATTTATCTTTAATTTTTATTATTTCATCTCTTTGCATTTTTTGCTTTTGTAATTTTTCAAAAGCAATTTTTACTTTATTGTTTTCTTGTTCGGTTCGTAGTTTAAAATTTATTATTTCCCTTTCATATTTTCTTTTAGCTTTTGTGTAATTTAATTCTAATTGTCTTTTTGCTGCAGGAGTTTCATATTCTGACTGTTTTAAAGCTATTTTTTTTTCTTCTGTTTCTGTTTTTAAATCTATTAAATTTACCCGTGAATTACCTTGGCTTATTGCAGTATCAATTTTAGTTTGTTTATACTCATTCTCAAATTTTGAAAGCTCAGATTCTGCTTCATTTAATTTTGAATTAATTTCTGATATATCTAAGGTTGCAACATAATCACCCGAATCGACAACAGTTCCTTCGGGTACAATATCAATTATTTTTATATTATATAAATGTATTTTTTGTAAACCCGAAGGTGCCACTATTTTTGTATATTTTTCTGCCTGAAGTTCTCCTGTGGTTTTTATCAGAACTTTAAAAGTATCTTTTTTTGCAATAAATGTATTATTATCAGATTTTTTTTCATTGTTAGATGAACATGCTGATGCAAATAAGATTATTAGTAATAAAAAATATTTTTTAATAGGTTGCATATTTTAAAAATAAAAATAAAGATAATGTTTTTTCTTAATATGTTTGAAAAATTTGTCGATATATTAACATTCTGATTGCAAATTCGAATGAGCCGGTTTAGAACTCGTATGTTTGCAAAACCCTCAAGGTTTGCTTCAATTTACTATTAGATTGTTTTTTATAAATAATATTAATAAAATAAACCTTGAATTCTCTCCGAAAACATATAGTACGTCATTGCGAACGAAGTGAAGCAATCTCAATAATCAGACAAACTGCTGTTTAAAAAGATTGCTTCAGTCGTTCCTTCTTCGCAATGACGGGTTTTTTTGACTTTTCGGAGTAAGCTCAACTTTTAACTTTATAAACTTGTTACTCTCACTCTTTCACAATTTTTTTAGAATATACATAATTGAAATATTTTAGTTTAACTATATAAACACCTTTTGGATAGCTACTCATGTTAAGCTCGTAATTAGAATGATAATAATTGGTATAAAGCAATTTACCGTT
>QMPG01000228.1 GCA_003648455.1 Bacteroidota bacterium | reverse complement strand
TTATTTTCAAAACACTCAACAGCAAATGCGTTTTTTCACTAAATTGCAGCTTGTACAGCTAAAGAGATAAAGCGCAGGAAGCTCTTTTGAAAAAATATGGGGGTTTTTGCGTGGACTCACGTTAGCGTTCATGCGAAAACCAATTGCAACATAACACAGGCCACGAAAATCCATCGCACAAATAGCACATTTGCAATTCGCACTAATCTCCACACAATCCAAAATTGCAAAAGAGCTATTTTCTGCCACCCACTAACAAGATTCCCTATATTTGTAATGTGACTGAGCCAATCCAAAATATTGACCTTTACAAATCTCTTTTCCGAGGACGAACGGATATTTATGCCGTTCGGTGGGAAAAGGATGGTCGAAGTGGATATGTGCCAGCATACAAAGTTGATTGGACTAATTACAATAAACACAAAGCTCAGGGAGGAACTTTTAAAGATTATAAAAACAAGGCGTTTTTACCTTTCGATAATTTAGCAATAGAATCACACTTTTCGGGGAAGGAAACTTGTGGAATATACCCTCTACTCGAAGACAATACTTCATATTTTATTGCTGTTGATTTTGACAAACAAAACTGGAAAGAGACAATTCTTAAACTTCAAGATACTTGTGCGAAGTTTAAAATCCCATCTTATATTGAACGCTCCCGCTCAGGTAATGGTGGTCATTTGTGGGTGTTTTTTAAGAGTGCTTTCCCAGCACAGCAAAGTCGAAAAATTATGTTTGAGTTGTTACGACATTCGAACATAATTTCGCATTTTGAAAAAGAACCAAGTTTTGATAGGTTATTTCCAAATCAGGATTTTCATTCGGGTAAAGGAATGGGAAATTTAATTGCACTTCCCTTTCAGGGTAACTCTTTAGCACAAGGCAATTCGTGTTTTATTAATACCGAATCATTTGAACCTATTGAGAACCAATGGGATTTTTTGAAATCAATTGAAAAAATTTCAATTGCTGAGTTAAAAAATCTTTATGAACAATTATTCGGTGTTAAACCAAACGAAGTATTTATTTCAAATTCAAAGCACAACAAACGGTTCGAACTTGAAATAGTCATCAGCAATCAGATTTACCTTAAGCGAACACAGTTAAGCCAAAAGTTAATCGTATTTCTAAGAAATGAACTGAACTTTTACAATTCCGATTATTTAGCCAAAAAGAATTTAGGAAAAAGCACTTTCAATACCGAAAAGTTTTTCAGGCTAATTGAAGAGTCAGGTAATGAAGTAATGATTCCGCGAGGCTTTTCTGCATCATTAGTTCAATTCTGTAGCAAGGAGAAGATCCCATTTAAAATAATCGATAAACGAGAGAAAAAAGAGTCCATCAATTTTGAATCGGAAATAAAACTACAAGACCATCAGGAAATTGCACTTGAAAAAGTTAGAGAAAAGGATTTTGGTGTAATCGTTTCGCCCCCTGGTTCTGGGAAAACGGTAATTGGACTTGAAATAATCGCTGAAAAACGGCAACCTGCTCTTATCATTGTTCATAGGAAACAATTGTTTGACCAATGGGTTGAGCGAATTCAAGATTTCCTAAAGATTCCAAAGAAAGATATTGGACAAATAGGAAATCAAAAGAAAAAAATTGGCAAGCAAATTACCATTGCTATGATTCAATCTTTGTCAAGAATTGAAGATTATAGTGAAATCGAAAATGCTTTTGGCATAATTATTATTGATGAATGCCACCATATTCCAGCTAAATCATTTCGGGAGGCAATTATTAATTTCAATGCTTTTTATTTGTATGGATTAACAGCAACACCAAAAAGAAAAAACAACGACCAGAAATTGATTTTTGTTTACATCGGAAACATTCTTCATCAAGTTAACCAACAACAGTTTTTAGCAGAGAGAAATATTCGAACAGAAATAAACATTAAAGAAACTGAACTGTTCGCTCCATTCGACTACAAAATAGACAAATACGAAACTATTTCACGCATTCTAATTCATGATACACAACGAAATTCCTTGATTCTTGATGATATAGAAAATAATGCAAAAAGATTCAGGACTATTCTGATTTTGTCAGAACGGAAAGCACACGTAGATATCCTAAATCTCTACTTGAAAGATAAATATGAAACAATAACCATTCATGGAGATGATGCGGAAAGTGCCCGAAAGAGTAAAATTGAGCAAATAAAACAAGGACATTTCAAAATTGTAATTTCTACTGGTCAATTCTTTGGTGAAGGGATTGATATTAGTAACTTGGAGTGCTTATTTATTGTTTACCCATTTGTGTTCGAGGGAAAACTTATTCAATATATTGGGCGAATTCAACGTTCAAAAAAGCCACCGGTAATTTTTGATTACAGGGATTCGAAAATTGATTACTTTGAGAAAATGTTTAAACAACGAAAACGATACTATAATAAATTACTGAAATAGATATGCCAGAAAATCAAAATATAGAATGGAAAGAAAGTTGGAGAGACGAATACCTGAAATGGATTTGTGGATTTGCCAATGCCAAAGGAGGGAAGATTATCATTGGAAAAAATGACAATGGAGAGATTGTCGGTTTAGCAAAAGCGAAAAGATTGATGGAAGATATTCCAAATAAAATTCAAACGCAGCTTGGAATTCTTTGTGATGTAGATTTGAAAGATGAAGATGGGAAAGATTACATCGAAATTGATGTAAAGCCGTACGATGTATTAATTTCATATCAAGGCAAATATCATTACAGAAGTGGAAGTACAAAACAAGAGCTCAAAGGGAATGCGCTCAATAAGCTTCTGTTGAAGAAAGCTGGCAAAACTTGGGATGATGTTGTTGAACCACGAGCTAAACTTGAGGATATTGATACTTTGGCAATTGAGGCTTTCAAAAAAGGTGCAACTACAAGCAAAAGATTACCGTTTATTGTAGATGAAGAAAATATTGAGCAAATTCTTGACAACCTGCTATTACTGGAAGATGGGAATCTAAAACGTTCAGCAATTCTTTTGTTTGGGAAAAATCCTTGTCGTTTCTTTATAAATGCTTTCGTGAAAATTGGGCGATTTGGACAAACAGATGATGATTTACGTTTTCAGGAAATAATTGAAGGAAACGCTTTCCAATTGGCAGACAAAACTTTGGAAGTTCTTGACCGAAAATTCTTTGTTTCCCCAATTTCATATATAGGATTGCAACGTGTAGAAAGTTGGGAGTATCCATACGAAGCAATTCGTGAGGTTATTTTAAATGCGATTATTCACAGAGATTATATGGGTGCACCAATTCAAATAAGCGTTTATGACGATAAATTGATTGTTTGGAATGAGGGTTCATTGCCTGAAGGTTTGACATTTGAAGATTTGAAAAAGAAACATTCATCTCGCCCACATAATCCAATTCTTGCGAGCACCTTCTTTAAAGGTGGACTAATTGAAGCTTGGGGACGCGGAACGATTAAAATTATCAATGAATGTAAAAAGGCTGGATTGCCTGAACCAATTATAGAATATTCTTCTGGTGGGATTAGTGTAACAATCTTAAAGAATCAGTTTGACGAAAAGAGTTTAATAGAGAAAGGATTAAGCACAAGGCAAATAAAGGCGATTGAATATCTCAAAGAAAATAGAAATATAACAAACAAAATTTATCAAGAAATATGTGAAGTTTCCAAGGCAACAGCAACACGAGATTTGACAGAATTGATTGAAAAATTCAAATTGTTTGAAAGGTCAGGTGAAGTTGGAGCAGGAACATCATATAAATTGATTGGCTCATAATTGGCTCAATTGGCTCATAAATGATTCAATATAGACTCAAATATGATTTATTTAGATTGCCCACCCTTCGCATTCAAGCACATTGTCTGGTCGCACAGGCGAACACACAACCAAAACCAGCCAAAGAGCTTGCCTGCCTCAACGCGCAGATGGAAGAAAATAACGCACGAAACGCTAACAAAGAAGGCTCATACGTAATTACTGCCTTGATGAATAATTGAAAATATTTTTATATCTTTAAAGTCAGTTACTAACTGAACTTTAACGGAAAAAAGAATCGCAACTACGCATAGTCCAAACCGTTGGCATTCATTGAAAAAAAAACCTCAAGATTAATATATATGGCAAAAACAGTAAATGGAGCTTTTACGGAATTTAATAAGGAATCAGTAAACCTTGACCCAGAAAGAACGAAAAAAGCAATTACTAGCAGAGATTGGTTGATTGGGCAATTAAAAAGTTTACCAGATAAAGTAGATAATTTCCCAATACTCTATGAAGGTATGTCCGTTAAGTTTGGTTCATTTGCTCGGAAAACCAAAATACGACCATTGGATGATATTGACTTGATTCTTACGTTTAGAGCAGCAGGATCAACCTATTTGACTCACACTTATGGACAGAGTTACTCATTAACGGTACCCGAATCAGCAACGGATTTAAGAAAGTTATGTAATGATGATAATACTCTTAATTCCATAAAAGTTGTCAATAAAGTTGTGTCATCGCTTGACCAAATAGAGCATTATAAATCTGCTGCAACTCATCGGAGGCAAGAGGCTGCAACATTACAGTTGATTTCATACGAATGGAATTTTGATATTGTTCCTGCATTTTACACAGATACTGGCTACTACTTGATACCTGATGGTAGTGGAGGGTGGAAAGCAACTGACCCCAGAATTGACCAAAATAGAGTTACAACGATTAATCAAAAACACGATGGTAAAATTCTTCAGTTGATTAGAACTATCAAATACTGGAATAATTATGCGCAGATGCCAACAATACCTTCGTATTTGTTGGAAAATTTTGTTCTAAACTATTTTGACTCAAAAGATAAAATTGATGACTATATCGACTATAACATCAAGCATTTTTGGTATCATTTAAAAACAGCAATTTATAATAGTGTAAGTGACCCAAAAGGATTTCAGACTGATTTAAACTATTTAACTTATGATGAAAAGGTTAAAATCTCTGAAAAAGCAGAAAGCACTTACAATAAAGCGTGTGAGGCATATGAAGCCGAACTTACCGAAAAGAATCAAGAAAAAGCAATAAATAAATGGAGGAAAATTTTTGGAGATAATTTTCCTGAATTTGAGTAAAATATAATTATGATGAGTAAAATAGTTCCATTCAAATCAAATTACAAAACGATAAGAAAATTTGAAACGACCGCATTCTTTTTCTTATTATTATCAGCAGTAATAATTGGAATATTATGGTTAGCTCCAAAATTAAATTTAAATACATCAATTAAATCATTTCTATTTCCATTTAAGGAGTTCGTGAATTCTTTAAGTTATGTTTCAATGATAGGTTATCTTGGCTTATCATTAATTGCCAAAATTTTATTTAAAGATGCCGAAAAAAACAAACGTGATGATTTGATCGATAATTCTTTTGGAACATCATACTCTAATGAGAATTCATCAGGATATTACAACAATGAAGAAATGCCATTCGGTTTTAAAAAATTGGCTTTAAATTCATATGAAAGTTCCTTTCATACAGAGAATACATTAAAAAGAATGCTTTACAAAATGTCTTTGAAGGTTTTGTTATTTGCGATTCCCTTTTTACTATCAATCTTTACATCA
>QMPG01000227.1 GCA_003648455.1 Bacteroidota bacterium | reverse complement strand
GCAGGCAAGACTTTAGTTCAGGTTATTGATAATGGTTGTGGTATGTCGGAGACTGATGCACGATTGTCTTTTGAGCGACATGCTACTTCAAAAATTAAGTCGGCTAACGATTTGTTTGCAATACGCACAATGGGTTTTCGCGGCGAAGCTCTTGCTTCAATTGCTGCCATTGCCTATGTTGAGCTTAAAACAAAACGTTTTGAAGATGAGCTTGGTACTTTTATAAATATTTCCGGTTCTGAGCTTGTTAAACAAGAACCAATGGCTTGCCCAAACGGCACAAATTTTTTAATTAAAAATTTGTTTTTTAACGTTCCTGCACGCCGCAAATTTTTGAAATCGAACACAACCGAATTCCGTCATATTCTTAATGAAATTCAAAGGGTTGCTCTTCCAAATCCCGAAATATCATTTGTTTTAATTCATAACGACGTTGAGGTTTATAATCTTCCGGCATCAAATTTACATCAACGCATAGTTAATGTGTTTGGGAAAAATGCACAAAAAAATTTGATAAAAATAAATACAAGCACAAGCATAATTAATATTAAAGGTTTTATTGGAAAGCCCGAATATGCCAAAAAGACTGCCGGCGAACAATTTTTCTTTGTCAATAACAGATATATGAGGCATCCATATTTTTACAGAGCTGTTTTAAAAGCTTATGAAAGAATATTACCTCACGATTCTATACCGTCATTTTTTATATATTTTGATATTGACCCAAAGTCAATTGATATTAATATTCATCCAACAAAAACAGAAATTAAATTTGACGACGAACGCGGAGTATGGCAGATTTTGCAAGTGTCGATAAGAGAGAGTTTGGGTAAATACAATATTGTGCCCTCAATTGATTTTAGCATTGATGCCGACAGCATGATTGACATACCGTCTTTTTCGAAAAACAGCGATGTGAAAATGCCTTCGGTTAAACTTGACCCCAGTTATAACCCGTTTAATGAAAATAATAAAGGAAGTAGTTTTTATCAAAAAAAGGATATCCCCGATAATTGGGAACAACTGTATTCGGGTTTTGAAAATGAAGGGAAACAAACTTCAAACAAATTGTTTGGAGGCGAAAGTAATGATTCCTCTGATAATACACAAACAACGAATTTCCAGTTTTATCAATTAAAAAATAAGTATATTCTGACTTCGGTAAAATCAGGTTTAATGATGATTGACCAAAAACGAGCTCATGAGCGTATTTTGTATGAGAAGTTTTTAAGAGTCTTGAAAAATAATGTAGGAGTTGAACAAAAAAGTCTTTTTCCTGAAAAGTTTAATTTGAATGCATCTGATGCAGAAATTCTTAAGGAAATTATTGATGACATTAATTTGTTAGGCTTTGATATTAGTGAATTTAGCGATAACACTTTTGTTGTTAACGGTACACCGGCAGACCTGTGTAAAATAAATTCACTTAGTTTTATTGAGAGTTTAATAGAAAATTACAAAAACAATAAGTCTGATATTAAAAATGATATTAGGGAGAATGTTGTTCGTTCAATTGCTAAAGCGTCGGCAATAAATTATGGCAAGACCTTAACCGTTAAAGAAATGAGCAATTTGATTGATTGCCTATTTGCTTGCAAAACGCCAAATTATTCCCCCTCGGGGAAGTCTGTTTTTAATATAATAAACATTGAAGAATTAGATAAAAGATTTAAAAATTAAGAAAATTATGAATGCATTTCGAAGGTCAGGCTTTTTTGACATGCCACCTGTTGTAAAAAATATTATTATAATCAATGTTTTGTTTTTCTTGGCAACTTATGCCTTAAAAGGAATGGGTGTTGATTTAAACCAGATATTAGGTTTGTATTATGTTCAATCAGAATATTTTAGACCATATCAGTTTATTACTCACATGTTTATGCATGGAAGCATTGCCCATATTTTTTTTAATATGTATGCTTTGTGGATGTTTGGAAAAATTCTTGAAAGTTCTTGGGGGAGTAAACGATTTTTAATTTATTATTTTGTTACCGGTTTAGGTGCTGCTGCATTAAACACATTCGTGAGTTGGATAAACATTTCATCAATACAAGATGCTGCTGTTGCTTTTTCAAACACACCTAGTCCTGACAGTTTGGCGGTTTTTGTACGTGAATATTTCCCGCAATATTACGATCAGATTTATGATAAATTATTGTCTGTCTGGTATAGTAACCCCTCAAATCCTGATTTTATTCAACAAGCAAATGTCTTTGTAAATCAGTTGATTACATATAAAATGAACATCCCAACAATTGGAGCTTCGGGAGCTGTGTTTGGCGTATTACTTGCATTTGGAATGATGTTTCCTAATTCTCAGTTAATGTTGTTGATTCCTCCAATACCAATTAAAGCTAAATATTTTGTTATTGGCTATGGTCTTATTGAGTTATATACAGGAGTAATTAATCAACCCGGCGATAACATTGCTCACTTTGCACATCTTGGTGGCATGCTTTTTGGTTTTATTTTGTTGAAATATTGGGGAGTAAAAAAATCTTCCTTTTATTAAGCGTGCTAAAGTTTTTAAATCTGGATAACAAGGAGTTTCAAACTCAAGGCACTTAATTGTAAATTATTAAATGTATTAAAAATGAATATAGTTGATGAAATAAAATATTCTTTTAAAAAAGGAGACTCTCTTACAAGATTAATATATGTTAATCTGGGATTTTTCTTATTTATTAAGATTGTTGAAGTCTTTGCTTTTTTGTTTAATTCACCTGAAATAAGTCGTGCAGTAATTTCGTGGCTTGCGCTTCCTGCCGATTTGTCACAATTAATTACCCGCCCATGGACAGTGTTTACATATATGTTTCTTCACGAAGGATTTATGCACTTTCTTTTTAATATGCTTTGGCTTTTTTGGCTTGGTAAAATATTTTTAGAGTATCTAGATGGTAAGAAACTTGTTGGGATTTATTTGTTGGGAGGTTTGTCCGGTGCTTTTCTTTTTATTCTTTTTTACAATGTTTTTCCGGCTTATAAATTAGTTGTTAATCAGGCAATATTATTAGGAGCGTCAGCATCAGTGCTTGCTATTGTAGTTGCAATAGCGTTTTATGTTCCAAATTATACAATAAATTTATTTCTTATTGGTAGGGTTAAGTTAAAATATATTGCAGGCGCAACAGTTTTTCTTTCGGTTTTAAATGTTGCATCATCTAACTCGGGCGGTAATATTGCTCATCTTGGAGGAGCTCTTTATGGTTATCTTTTTATTAGTCAATATTTAAGAGGCAGAGATATTGCTAAATCGTATACCGATTTTTTCGAGAGTGTTATTTCTATTTTTAAGCCTCGCAAAAAGATGAAAGTAACTTACAAAAAGCCCAAAACAGACATGGAGTATAATACAGAGAAGGCAAAAAAACAGGAAGAAATAAACAAAATTCTTGAAAAAATATCAAAATCAGGATATGACAGTTTGAGCAAAAAAGAAAAAGAAATTTTGTTTAATATGAGTGATAAGAAATAAAAATTATTTAATATTGTAATATATTAATTTGTGAGTCGTATTACAAAATTTAAGTATTGAGAAAATTTATAAATAAAATATTATTTTGGCTTAATATCTTTTCAATAGTTTTTTTATTGCTTTCATACCTGTCTTCATACATTAGCCCCAAAGACAATACAATTTTGCCATTGTTTGGTTTACTCTATCAATATATCTTATTGGTAAATATTTTGTTTGTGGTTTTTTGGATATTTAGAAAAAAATTTCTTTTTCTTTTGTCATTAATAACAATATTAATAGGATGGAATTTTTTTAATAATTTTTTTCAATTCCGATTGCCCAACAATAGTTCAATAAATAAAACGCTAAATGTAAATACATTTAAGCTGTTGTCTTATAATGTAAGATTATTCGATTTGTATAATTGGTCGCATAATAAGGAAACACGAAACAAAATATTTGATTATATTAAATCGCAAGATGCTGACATATTGTGTTTTCAGGAGTTTTACAATGATGAGACAAATAGTTTTTCAACCCTTGATACTATAGTTAAATTTCAAAAAGCAAAGAATTTTCATGATGCATACACTTACCATGTTCATGGTGTTTACCATTTTGGTATTGTAACATTTTCATCATACCCAATAGTTGGTAAAGGTGAAATTAGGTTTAAGCAAACAAATAATATTTGTGTTTATACAGATATTAAGATTAACAACGACACAATAAGAATTTATAATAATCATCTTCAATCAATTCATTTGCAAAAAGAAGATTATAAATTTATTGATAATATCAATAATGAAAAAGAGAAGATAAAAGGAGCTGAAAATATTGTAAAGCGATTAAAAATTGCATATAAAGAAAGAGCACATCAAGCAGAAATAATTTCAAATAACATAAAAAAATCGCCTTATCCGGTAATTGTTTGTGGTGATTTTAACGATACTCCGGATTCGTATGTTTATCGAAAAATGAGGAATGATTTTAAAGATGCTTTTGTTACCGGTGGCTCCGGTTTTGGAAATACTTACAATAGTAATATTACAGGATTTCGTATTGATTATTTATTGTATGATAATTTTTTTAAAGCAAGCAATTTTAAGGTTTCAAGAATTAAATATTCTGACCATTTTCCTGTTCAATGCAGATTTGAGATTCGCGAATAATTAATATATAAATCGAACATAAAAAATTATACAAATGAGACTATTATTAATAAGCAATTCAACAAATGCAGGTGAAGCATATTTAGATTATCCTAAAAATAATATTAAAGAATTTTTAGGCAGTAATTCTGTAAAATGTCTTTTTATTCCATATGCAGCAGTTACTTTTTCGTTTGACGAATATGAAGAAAAAGTTAAAACTCGTTTCAATGAAGTAGGACACGACATTGTTTCAATTCATCATTTTGCCGATCCTGTAAAAGCAGTTAATGATGCAGAGGCAATAGTTGTTGGCGGCGGTAACACATGGCAGTTGACAAGAATGATGCACGACAATAATTTAATTGGTGCTATCAGAAATAAAATTTTAGGCGGAACACCTTATATTGGTTGGAGTGCAGGTTCAAACGTTGCTTGTCCCACAATTATGACTACTAATGATATGCCAATAGTTGATCCAAAAGGTTTCGATGTCTTTAATTTAATTCCTTTCCAAATAAATCCTCATTATCTTGATGCAAATCCAGAAGGTCATGCAGGTGAAACACGCGAAGCCAGAATTGAAGAGTTTATTGTTGCTAATCCCGATGTTTATGTTCTTGGTTTACGCGAAGGATGTATATTGTATGTTGAGGATGATAAAATGGAGCTTATTGGTAAAAAAAGTGCCCGAATATTTAAACACGGCAATAAACCAATTGAATTAAGTTCTAATGATGATTTTTCTTTCTTGTTGAAATAGAATTTGATAGGAATTAAATAATATTATTCGTCATTGCGAAGGCAAAGCCTGAAGCAATCTCCTAATATCTAGCATAGAGATTGCTTGGCTCACTTTAAAATTCGGGTGGATTAAGCATAAATTTCAGAACTCCTAATCCATAAATTGAATATTTATGGGTTAAGAGTATTTGTTTGTATACTGTATTTATCGCAAATATTCAATAAT
>QMPG01000226.1 GCA_003648455.1 Bacteroidota bacterium | reverse complement strand
TTTTGAAATGCTTCATTTTCAAGTTACGATTAATTATATTTAATGTTAAGGTATTCATATTTAGCACTATTTGCCAAATGCACTATATTTTTTGCTGCCAGTTGGCTTTTTATTTCTATGGTTCTTTCAGCGGTGGCAAAGACATACTTGTTGACAAGTTTAGCCTTGCTGATTTTTGCTTCGTTCGGCATAATTCGAACAAGTTCGATTCTGCTCTCTCTTATCGCAAAAATTTGGTCGTGCGGTAGGCTTTTTTAGCGACTTGGCAATGTGTATGGCTTTAGCGTGGGCTTTCATTGTCTTATTTCTTTTTATTTTCGAGTTTTTTTAATCCGGCTTCCAGTTCTTTTATTTCTTTCACGTCTTCAATATTAATCATTTTCTGACGGTATTTTTCATATTCTGATTCTGCTAATTCTTTTGATAGTTTCGTTGAAATCTTTCCTGTATGTTCCAGTATCTCCCTGTCATTGAGTGTCATAAAGTCGTGTAATTTTTTAAGCCAGTCACTCATGTACATTGGATTGCGATTTCGGGCTTGCAGTTCAGCAAACGAAAGATACTGGTCAACAATCAGGTTCAAGTCTTTTAATTCATCTTTGCTCAGGTAGTTCTTGGCAATTGAAACATCTGCTTTTCTGATTTTTCCTTTTGGGGAATTCTTCCATGTTGTTAATCCCATGTTCTGTTTTCCGGAACTGGCACGTTGCGAAATTATCTCTAATGCAGTATGACCATGAATTGCCCAGTGCATTTTATTTTGAACCGATTTAAAAAACAACTGGCTAGCTTTTGTGGTTGCGTCATATAGTCGATTGCGGTGGCGTAAATATCCCTAACTTTTGCGTAGAAAATCTTTTCAGAACTACGAATGTCCCGAATTCTCTCAAACAGTTCCTTGAAATACTGGTTGGTATGTCCTGTTTCTTTTAATTTTTCATCGTTAAGCACAAAACCTTTTATCAAAAATTCTTTGAGTTGTTTTGTCGCCCAAATACGAAATTGAGTACCACGATGCGATTTGACCCTATACCCAACTGAAATAACATCGTCAAGGTTGTAATAATTTGTTGAATATTGTTTTCCGTCAGAAGCAGTTGTCAAGTAATCCTTGACAACTGAAATTTCATCCAATTCACCTTCTTTAAATATGTTGCGAATGTGCAGACTGACATTTTGTTTAGTGGTTTGGAAAAGTTCAACCATCTGTTTTTGGTTTAACCAAACAGTTTCTTTTTCTAAACGAATATCAATTTTTGTTTGTCCGTCTTCGGTTTGATATAGTAGTATCTCAGAGTTAGTCATTATGCACTTTCCTCCACAATTTTAATTTCAGCCTCACTCAACCCATACAACTCATAAACCATTTTGTCTATTTGTTTGTCAGTTGTATTTATTTCGTTTTGTAATTTGTTTATTTCATTTTTGTAGGAATTAAAATATTCTTCCCACTCATCTTGTTGTACAAGAGAAAGTTTTATTTTTTGCTTTTTAAGTTCTGTAACAAAGGTTTTGAAATCGTAATTGTAAAATACTTCTAATTTATTGCTGATTTTACCTATTTCAAAATTGTCGTTTATTCGATTTAGAAATTTGTCCTTCTTAACTTGAAGCAATTTAGTAAGTTCTAATATTTTATCGACATTTTCAATAAAAGGTTGTTGCCGTTCATTTGATATAATCACAATTGGAAATTGTTTGCAGTTTGCAATTAGAATTTTTTGAAACAAATCTTTTTCAATATCCAGAAATTTGTATTTGTGATAATAAGTAATTAACTTAGAATTCATTAAAGACAAAATGAATTTCACGCTTTCTTTGTTCTTTGGAATAACTGAAAACCCAATTTGTGTAAAATAAAGTGATTCATCAGTAAATCCAGCATAAATCCTTGGAGGTTTACCAGACACAATTTGCCTTACAATAATTCGAGGTTCCGTGAAATATTTTTCTTCTCGCATTGCACCTAACCAATCGCCATACTTTATATATTCTCGTATCTGATTTGTAACATTAAACCTTAGTATGTTTTCACCTGCAATTAATGGTTTATATGAAGTATCTATTTTTTCATTTGAATGGAAAGCCCTTGATTTAATTGTTTCTTGTGAGTGTCCTTGATATTTATCATATGGTGTTATTCCCAAAGAGAAATCTGCAATATTACCTAATTCGTCAGTTGATATTTGTTTAATCTTATCCAAGAGGTTTATATCAGACAGGGAAAGAAATATGTTATAGTTTAAGTTTTTGTCCTTTTTCCAAACAGACTTATCTATGATATTTATACGTGAATTATCAACAAAGTTTATTTTTTCCGATTTTGAATAAACAATAATATCAACAGTTTCTATACTATTATGTTTTCTAAACTCAAATATTATTGTTTCAACTTTTGCATCAACAAATACATCGTCTGGCAGTTTGATAATTTTTGTAATTTCATTAATTAAAAGTTCTCTAATTTTTTTATAAGATAAATTTACAAGTATTGAATTAGGATTTATGAAAGAAACGAATCCTTTGGCTTTAACAAGTTCATATGCTTTTTCAATAAAAATAGAATATAGATTGATTCTGTTTTCTGTAGTTTTGTAATATTTGAACAAGCCTTTAACTAAATCTGTATCGAGTGCTTTGATATCAACATAAGGCGGATTCCCAATAACAACATCAAAACCACCATCATATTCAGTGCGGAAGGCGTGTTCTGCCGAACAAGTCATTTCGTTAATTATTTTTTCAAGTTCTTTGTTTTTAGGTAGTTCGTGTTTTTGGCGGTTAGTGTGTATGTAGTTTATGGTATTTGATAGTTGTTGTTCTGACAGTACTTCTTTCTTTCCTGATGTTTGTGTCCAGAGGTGTGTTTGTGTTGCGCCTCTGGATTGCTGGGGAGCATGCTCCCCAGTATGCGCAACTGCTTTACGCACAGAAGTATGCAAATGCAGAGGAGCATGCTCCTCTGCATCCTCCTCTGCATGCTCCTGCACATTTGAATTTGTATCTACCGGAATAGTCCTACCCATTGCAATATTGCAAGTACGGGCACTCATACTTTTTATTTTCTGCATTATTTTCGGAACTTCGTCTTTTTCACACACCAAAACCAAATGCAGATGGTCGCCACAAATATTATATGCCAGTATGTTTAATCTGTCTTCCTTAACTATTTCTGCAATTTTCTCAGTAACTATCAACTCTTCCTCTTCTGATAACCATACAGGCTCACCCCGTTTCACATAATTATCGTACATTCGTTGCGAATACCTTGAGTTGTGCGTTGCAGTAGTTATGTGCCAGGCTTTCTTTTCTTTCTTCTTGAAAATTTGCGGAAATTCTTTATTCCAATCAAATGCTTTTTTACCTGCAACTTCCGGGTCATCAATTAGTGAGTTCCCACATTTAATATTGTCATTTAAACCAGATAGTTTTCTTCCTTTTTGTGCCGTTCGCAACCAAAGCGATAGTTTGGCAATTTCAACACTTTCTTCATTGATGTCAACACCGTAAAGGTTGTTTTCAAGAATGGCTTTGTCAGTATCAAATAATCGTAAAGCAGTACTGGTCAGTTCAGCAATAATATCATCAATGTTTTTATGTTCTTCTATTAGAAAATTTAATGCCTGATTTAAGAAAGCACCACTACCACAAGCTGGGTCAACTATTTTTAAAGAAAGTAGCCAGTCTTTGTAATCATTAAGTTGCTTGTATAGTTTTTTGCCTTTTGCTGAAAGCGAAGGAGCATGCTCCTTCGCTTTCTTATTTCGATAAGAACCATCAAACTCAATTTCTTCAATTTCTAATTCTTCCCGTTTTTCCTTGCAAAGTGTTCCAATTGTATTTTCTACAATATATTGGGTTATGTATTTTGGTGTGTAAAAAACTCCGTCTTTCTTACGCTTACTAATATGCGGGGGAGCATGCTCCCCCGCATTTATTTCCTCTGCATTAATTTCAGCTGTGATTTCTTCAATTTCCGAAAGTGAGTGCTCAAAAATATGTCCAAGAATATTTACATCAACCTCTGTATTAAAATCGTATTCCGATAGTTTTAGCAAATCATCAATTAAAATTTTATCATCAATTATCAGATTGTCTAATAATTCATCTGTGTAAAAAAGACCTCCGTTGTACGCAGGAATATTATCGGCATTGGTTTTTCCTTTTCTGCCAATGTTCATATAACCAAAATACTGTTTGTAAATATCATAGATGGGTTTGTACGCATCCAATTCTGTTAACTTATGGAATGTGTCAATTATCCGGGAAATTGAATTTGGTGGTAAAAGTCCGCTATCTTCGGCAAAAAGAATAAAGAGGAAACGATCCAGTAGCTTTTGCGATTTATTAAATAGCGTTAGTTTGTCATTGTCTGGATTATTCTTGATTAGGTTTTCAAAAAGTTTGTTTTTAAAGACTGAATAGTCTTTGTAAAGTTTATCGGAAACTTGCTGTTCATGAAATTTGGTTTCTTCTTTTAGTTTTAATGGCAAATCCGAAAAAATACTATTCGCATTAAGCAATAAATAGAGCAATTCAAAGTCTTCTTTTTGAAGATTGAATAAGTCAAATTCTTCATATTCGTGTGCGTAATCAATGTAAAAACGGAGTTTCTGAAAGTTTGATGTAATTACATATTTACATTCCGGCTGATTATTTTTATAGTTAAATGCTTGTTCCGTAATGCTTTTTAAGTCTTTTGTTTTTGTAGATTTCAATTCTATTACGGCAACTGCCTTTCTTGTCAAGGGGTCATGACCCCTTGCAAGAATTGCACCATCTGCCTTTTTTCCGTCTCCCTGATTCTTAAATTCACGGGCTAAATTGTAATCGTCGTCAGGTTTTAAAGTGTAGCCAAAAACATTAACGAACAGGTCTCTCAGAAATCCGTCTTGGTATTCTTCCTCTTTTAGTTCCTTGATTTTTTCAATCTTGCTCGGGTTATAATTTTCTCGAAATCTTTGATATGCTTTTTCAACGAGTTCTTTGTCAAGATTGTTCAGATGTTTTTGAATCACCGATTTTTGAAAGATTCCCATTTATAAAGTACGCTTTTTTATGATTTTTCAAAATTACGATTAATCCCGAGCGTGGGCAAGAAATAACTCTTTTGGTTTTTCGGGGTTGGTTTTGTGGGAAGGTAAAAACCAAATGGGCTATTTGAGCGGTGGGTTTCTATTTCTTCATTATTCATGTGTAAATTAATCTTATCCCTCCAAATAGGTGGGGTAAGCGCACCTTTGCCTTTTTTATGTGTTTTTATTAAATCAATTGTAAAAGTATAAAATCTCTCAAATGAATTAATTGAAACAGATAGTTTATATTGATTCTAAGTATTTTATGGCAAAGACTTTTGATTTATGCAAAAACAGCATTAAAACATGTATGTCTTGAAAACCTGCCTTATTCCAGTAAGCCAATACTTTTTGGGTTCGCTTGTATTTGCTAAATAAATCGAATGACGAATTTCGATTAACGAATGCTGATTTTTGATGGTTGATTTCGAATACTTCTGTATTCGATATTTAATGCAGAAATTATTAATGGCCACTTTCTCCGAAGAGTGATTTTTACTTTTATGAGCCAT
>QMPG01000225.1 GCA_003648455.1 Bacteroidota bacterium | reverse complement strand
CATTGGAGTATTAGTATCATTTGCTAATTGAATTAATTTTGGAATTACTTTTATTTCTTCCTCGAGTCCATGATCTTGTATTTCGATATAAAATCTATCAGGAAAAATTGATTTCAAAAATTCAACTTCTTTTTGTGCTTCATTATATTTTTTGTTTAGCAGTAAGCTGGGAATTTTACCTTTAATGCAGGCAGTTAAACAAATAAGCCCTTCAGAATACTTCTCAAGTAATGTTTTATCTATCCGAGGTTTGTAATAAAACCCTTTCAAATAGGCTAAAGAAGAAAGTTTTATTAAATTCTTATAACCTTTTAAATTTTTGGCAAGTAAAACTAAATGATAACGCTTATCTTTTTTAGAATTAGGATTATCAATGTTTCCATCAATTATATAAGTTTCAATTCCAATAATGGGTTTAATTCCCTTTTTATGAGCAGTTTTATAAAAATCTATTGCACCAAACATATTTCCATGATCGGTTATGGCAACGGCAGGCATATTATATTTTATTGCTTTTTCGATGATTTTATCTACTCGGCATGCTCCATCTAATAAGCTATATTGGGTATGATTGTGTAAATGCACAAATGACATAATTAATCCTCAAATTATAATTTGTTATAATTTAATATCTTTCGACAAAGCCTGTCCTGAGCTTGCCGAAGGGCTCAAGATGACAGTTTCATAAATAAAATGACTTTTTACGAAACCATTAATTTTATTAAAATTTTACATTTCTCATTTTTAAAATTGAATTTTTATGTCAAAGAGTTTATGATAATTGTTAAAAATTATTTAGAATATAAAACATTGAATAAGGATAACCATCTAAGAAAATAGTAAGATACAAAATTAATGATTGGGAAATTCTACATTTTTCTTATCTTGATTTACAAATTTTTTATCATTTGTATATTCCTTGACATCATATAACTTTACAAAAATTTCGTAGCAATTCATATAATCAATTTATCATCACTTTATAAAAGGAGAAAATAATTGAAAAGATATTTATTATTCATTATAATTTTAATGTTGTTCATTGAGTTATTCGCTTCAATAAAAGTGAAATATGAAAATAATTTAGCTCCGGAGATTATTAAAACCATAAAGATTGGAAACATCGATTATTTTAATGTTTACGAATTAAATAAATCATTCCTTTCTAAAATTAGTGATGATATAATTGATCAAAGATTAAAAATTTTTATGTATAATGATGAATTGATTTTTCTACTTGAATCATCATACTTAAACTTTCATTCAAAATTATATAATTTCAATTATCCAATTATTTCACAAGATGGGAAATATTACCTACCTGTTTATTTTCTAAAAAAAATTCTACCTAAACTCTATCCTCAAAAAATAAAATTTAATGGAAATGACATTATTGCAAAAACTCCTGTTAATAATTCTATTCATACGATAGTAATTGATCCCGGGCATGGCGGGAAAGACCCTGGTGCAATTAGTTATTCAAAAAATAATTTTGAAAAAACTATTGCCTTAGAAATTGCAAAAAAGTTAAAAAAAAAACTATTAAATAATTTAGATGTAAAAATAATTTTAACACGAGATAAAGATGAATTTGTATCTCTTCAGCAGAGAACACAACTTGCAAATAGAGAAAACGCGAATCTTTTCATTTCTATTCACTGTAATGCTCATAGGAAAAAAATAGTTAATGGCATTGAAGTTTTTTACCTTTCAACAGCTAAAACAAGTGAAGCAAGAGCTGTAGAATCTCTCGAAAATTCGGTAGTTTATAATTTTGAGGGAGGACAAGAAGCAGTTAAAAAATATGATGACCTCGCTTTTATATTAGCAGATATGGCACAAAATGAACATTTAGAAGAAAGTTATCAATTAGCACTAAACTTGCAATCTAATCTGGTAAATACACTAAAATGTTATAACCGTGGAGTGAAACAAGCAAACTTTTATGTATTAAGAGGTGCTTTTATGCCTGCTGTTCTGATCGAAATAGGTTTTTTATCAAACAAAGAAGAAGAGAAAAAACTTATTAATGCAAAATATCAAGATAAAATAGCTGAAGCAATTTTTGAAAGTATTAAACATTTCAAATATAAATATGACCAGATGTAATAATTAGTATCTGAACGAAAACCTGAGTTAAGATTTTCTCTATTGGCAAGCTGATAATTCATTCAAGATGAAACGATTTTAACTAGAACAAGATGCTATTTTGTTAGATTTAATTAAATTTCTAATTCCTTATATTTCGGGAAGTTATAATGTGTTTTCATAGGAATTCGCTTTAGTTGATTTAGTTTAATTTTTATACTTTTCAAGAGGATAACTACATTCTTTCCATCCTTCAATACCAAGCAATAAATCATAAACCTTTTCAAAACCTAATTCATTCATAATATCTAAACTCTCAGCACTTTTAGTTCCTTTTTTACAATATAGCAAGTAAATTTTATTCTTATCTAAAACAGAAAGATGTTTTTTAAATTTAGGTGAATCATAATCCAGGTTTATTGCATTTTTGATATGTTCTTTTTCAAATTCTTCTGTTGTTCTAACATCAATAATCACAAAATCTTTATTCTTTACATTATCATCTATAAGCTTGAAAGCTTCTTTAGTAGTAAGATATTTATTAATATCTGGTAGTTTTTTAGTATTATTTCTGGAAATATCGGTTTTTCTTTTTTGATTTTCATTATCAATATCAGTTAACTTTTTTTCTTTCTTTTTTGTTCTTGAAATATTAGTTTCTTTATTTTTATCTGGTATTATATTAACTTTTACTTTCAGTCTTACCAAATCATTTTCTGCATTTGATTTTACAGTAATTGTTTTAGTTAAACTCCTACAACGGTTAATATTACATGTAACTTTCACAAACCCATTATCTTTTGGATAAATTAAGCCAGTTGACCAACTGGGTATTTTGCATCCGCAACCCGCTTTTACTTTTGTCAATTTTAAAGGTTCATCTCCAGTATTTTTAAATATAAAGACATATTCTAAAGATTTATTACTTACAATAACATCACCGAAATTATGTTCCATCTTCTCAAACGTAATAATCGGTTTAGAATATAGAAATTGAACTATAATCAATAAAAATAAGATAAATATCTTCCTCATTATTATTACCTCCTAAAAAACTATTAACATAATAAATCTGTTAGTTAATATTGTTTTCACTCTGAAATTAATTATATTTCAAATAACCGATTAATCTAAAATCTTTTTCAATTTTATCTAATTTTTCCACTTCAATATTAACAACATTATTCATATCTTTAATACTGATATTTTTAAAAATACCAAAATCACCACCAATAATCTTCGGTGCAATATAGTAATAAATTTTATCCACAAGTTTTTCTCTTAAAAATGAAGATGATAATTTATCCCCTGCCTCTATCATCACACTATAATAATTTTTCTTATAAAGTTCATTTAAAAGAGCTTTTAAATCAAGTCCATTTTTAGATTTAGGTAAAGACATAACATTCACATTCCATTTTTTTAGTTCTATCTCTTTTTCCTGATTGATATAATGTTCACTTTTACATATAAACGTTTGAATATCATTAGCAGTTTGAACAATTTTTGTATCAATCGGTGTCCTAAGATTATCGTCTAAAATCACTCGAACAGGATGATTAGATTTATTTTCCAACCTTACATTGAGTAAAGGATTGTCATTTAGAATTGTTCCAATGCCGGTAACAATTACATCCATTTCATTTCTCAACAGGTGAACCTCTTTCCTTGCTTCTATACCGGTTATCCATTTTGAAAAACCACTTTCAGTAGCAATTTTGCCATCTAAAGAAACCGCATTTTTCATAACAACAAACGGACGTTCTTTCTTAATATAGGATAAATAATACTCCAATTGTTTTTTTATTTTATCATTCCATATTCCGCTAACAATTTCAATATTAGCATCTTTTAATTTTTTAAAACCCTTACCATTCACGAGAGGATTTGGATCTTTCATTCCTGCATAAACTTTTGAAATCCCTGCTTTAATAATCTGATCTGAACAAGGAGGTGTTTTACCAAAATGTGAACAAGGTTCAAGAGTTACATACATTTCAGCATTATTACAATTATCACCTGCTTCTTTTATCGCTTGAATTTCAGCATGATCTTTTCCCCAAGATTGAGTAAATCCTTTTCCCACAATCTTATCATCTTTCACTATTACAGCACCAACAAATGGATTAGGAGAAGTTTTTCCTCTTCCCTTTTCTGCTAAATTGTAAGCTAATTCAAAATATTTTTCATTATATGCCATATCTATTTCTCCTCTTGAATTAATGAACCTTAACAACTACTATAATGATTTATCGAAAGCAAATATTTTTTAATTAACTTAATAAGTCAAATCATTATTTAATGATTGAATGAAAATTTATTAAACTCAAATAAAAGCTGATTTCCCACTGTTAGATAATTAATTTACTAACATTTCATATCTCATATTTAACCGCTAACTCGTATAAACCAAAACCAAAAAAAATTCACCACCGATACCACCGATAAATTACACATTTATATTTTTTTAAAATTTGACAAAATTATTACATACATAAAATTTCGTAAAAAATTTAGGGGGAATTATGAAAAAGATTGTATTCTTTTTATTTTTACTGTTGGTTTTAATTAACTTAAATGCTGAAACAGTAATACCAAGTGGTAATGTTTCAGGAGTTTGGTCAATCAGTGGATCACCTTATCTTATTGATGGAGATATTGCAATTCCTGCAGATTCAACTTTAACAATTGATCCTGGTGTAATTGTTGAATTTCAAGATTTATATATATTTGATATCCAGGGTACTCTAAAAGCTGAAGGAACTGTAAATGATTCGATATTTTTTACAGTGCCAGATTCATTACAAGTTACAGGTTGGTTAGGTATCAATTTTATTGGCGAAGAAACTTCTCGTGATTCATCAAAAATGGTTTACTGTGATATTCAATACATTAATAAGATTGAACCACGAAGATTTATTACGAGCTTTGATGGTTCAATTAATATTAAATATTATACTGCTCTTCTTATTGATCATTGTTATATTTGTAATAACAAATCAAATGACGGAGGTGCAATATTTATTGAGGATTCAGATCCTATTATTTCAAATTGTGAAATTTCTAACAATTACGCTTTTATTGAAGGCGGAGCTATAAAAATATATAATGATTCAGCACCGGAAATATCTAACAACAGTATATGTTATAATATTTCAGAAGGTAAAGGAGGAGCAATAAAAATTGGTTGTGGAAATCCATCTCCTTTAATTCAGAATAATGTGATCAATCATAATACTGCTTTAGATGGTGGTGGTTTACTAATAGGAGGAAATGAAGAAGGAGGAGAAAAAAATCGTTCAAATACAACTCTTATTAATAATTTTATCTGCTATAATACTGCATCTGAAAGAAATGGCGGTGGGATCAAATGTGCTGGATTTTCACATACTACAATGATAGGAAATGTTATTTGTAACAATATAGCATCTACAAGCGGAGGTGGAGTTCAAATTGCATATTATGCAGCAGGGGAAATGATCAATAATACAATTGCAGATAATGAAGCAATGGATGGTGGTGGAATTGCGGTTGGTTG
>QMPG01000224.1 GCA_003648455.1 Bacteroidota bacterium | reverse complement strand
CTTGCCCCAGAACTTCTTTCGTCTTGTTACTCGTTTCTTTCGGTTTCTCTTATATCTCTTTTTCCATGACCTCCAAGAACCTAAGCCATCAATCTCTTCTTGATTGAAATATTGCTCTACCAATTCGTCTGATAAGCCTTCCAAATCGTCCCAAGAATCGTCTTCATATTCGTCATCAATTCCTGATAACAGCCCTTTGTTAATGTTTATTTGGTTTTCTTTGGCTTCATTGCGTGCAAGTATGGATAATGCTTCGTTACGCTTTGGTGTATGCCAGTATTTAATAGCATAATCCAATGATTTAATGAAGTTGTCTGGATTGTCGTAATTTGCAATGCTACCTTTGTTTTTTATGGAAAATGCTCTAGTACTTACCAGGTATTTATACATTCTCTCGTCTGCTTGACCATCTGATAAACTCCCCAAGCCTTGCAAGTCAAGGTCATTAAAAAGTAAATCATCAATTAGGCTGCTGTCGGTATTGCCAAAGCCCTCTAATACTGCTACATTTATTCCGTTTAAATTCATTTTAAAATCTTTTTTTTGAGTGAATGGTTTTTCGTAATTTGATTGTGATAGTACAGGGTCAATTGTATAATGTCCTTTGTTAGTAGGAACTATGATATATACATGCTGATACTGATCTCTACCGTATTTGGTAATTCTAAAAGCGTGGGGAATATTCAAATTGGTGAGTATGCTTGATGCCGACATTGCAAAATCATCACAATCGCCCTCTTTATCGTGCCATAATCGTGCTGGTCGTCTTAGCTCTTCCAAATTTGGAGTATCAAGCTTATATTGGATATGATGATACAGAAAATTCCAAATATTTGTAATGGTTTGCTCCAAATTAGCTGCCTTTAGTTGCTCTGCTATTTTCTTGGTATCATTCTTATATTTCCAAACAACTTTTTGCATTAGTTCCACAACATCATCTACATCTGCGGTTCTGTCACCAACAACCATTTTGTCGTTATTCTTTACGCTAGGAAAGTATTTATCGTACTTACTTCCGTTGATTATCGGACGATATCCTGTAGTAATGATTGGCTGTATTTTAAGTTTATTACTGCTCATTTATGCTTAGATTTTTATTGTTTGAGAATCCTTATAGCTAATACCATTTGCATAGGTTGAATACTTAACATTTAGTCCTAATTTATTGATGATTAGCTTGTAATTGTCATACATCCACAATGCTTTTTGTAGATTGGTGTAGGTAGTTGGAAAGCTGATATTAATTGAATCCAATAAGCTTTGAATTTGACTCCACGATAGATTAAGAACAATCGGTAATCGAGTTTTTGAGAATGGTTTAATCTCAAATTTGTCCTTTGAAACTTCATTTTTTGCAATGTTTTCATCATTATGAAATAATTGAACAAAGGGAGATGTAAGCTCCATACTCGAATCCGTTGGGTTTGTAATGTCAATATTGGTTGTTAGCTGAACTCCCTGCATATCAACCTTGGTTTGAGGGTTTATGTCGATTGACATTCCTGCTGCCACCATTGCTGCGGAAACTACCTTTGCGATTTTGTAACTGAGAAAGCTACCTGCTGCCAATAAGCCAAATTTCATTACTGTTTTCAATGCTTAAAGTTTTGGATTATTTGTATTCTCGTGCTCTCTTTCGCCGCTTATCTCGTTTGATTTTGCTCTACGATTTTGGATTTTATCTTTTAGCAAATCAAAGCCTAATTTCACGCTATAGCCTATGGTTGCAGAGATTGCTGCGTAAATTGAGACTTCCAAAATTTGTGGAAAGGTGATGGTTGGTTGTGCAAATCCCAATACGAAGGCTTTGGTTAGTCCGCCTACGGTTGCACTGGATGTTGTAATCATTGTATCTTGCATATCTTTTCGTTTTACACGGTTTTTGTGTTATTTCGGCTGCAAAGATTCAACTACTTTTTTGCCCACTATGGGGATACGTGGACTTGCTTGTGAATAAATGTGAATAAATTTGAATAATTGGGTTTTCGTGGGTTTTCGTATTACGAAAGTTGAAACGAAAAGTACTCCGAATTTTTATCCGAAGTACTTCCGTATTAGAGTTATTTCTCTAGGTTTCAGTAGTTTTGAGTTAGAATTGTAGTCAATTTCTTTCAATTCACTCATCAGTTTGGAATTTCCTTTTATCCATCTTCGCAACGATTCAGACGATACGCTGTAGAATTCTTTGGCAAATACTGATTTTGACATTGTTTTTACCATATCGTAATATTATAAGATTCAATACAATAACTCTCTAAATTCTCCAATAAATACCAGAGTTTTTCCTTGATTAGCGAAAGATATTTTCGATTTTCTACCTTTCCGTGCTGACCTAGTTCGGCAGTCAAAAGGATTATTTCGTCTACTCTCTTTGTAAACTCCTCACAATCGGACTCTTGAAACTTATCAAGCTTTAGTTTCTCGTGAATTTCGTTCAAAATTCTGTTCAGTTTTTCGTTTAATTGCTGTATGATTTTCGGGCTGTTATGTTCATCGCTGATTAGCAAGAAATACTGGCTTAGAACTATCAAATATTCTGTTAAATCTCTTTCCTTTTTACTCATAAACTCCTGATTTTACTACAATTGAGTGAAAGTTTGAATTATTCCGTTTTAGTTCTTGGAAGAACTCAACAACGGCTATTTCCTTGGCTATGTTCTGAATTCTGCTAAGCTCAAAGGGATATTTGAATTTCAGTTTCTCAAAATTCTGCAAAATGGTGGTGAATTCGGTCTTTTGACTTGCTGTTTTGGGTGAATTTAAGCGAAGTTTATGCAGTTTCGTGGCTTTGTCCATCAGCACACTCCATTCGTTCTCTGATACGTGTATAATATTGTTTTCTAGTAGTTTATTATATACTAGCCAATGAATTATGATGTCCAATTTTCCTGTTTTTACAAAAGTTTTGTAAGATTTCTCAAGGTTCTGAAAAAAGCTAATTCGTATTTGCCGCTTTTCTGCTTCTGTGGGTGGTTTTGGAGCTTCATTTCGTGCTGTTGGCAGCTTTGGGGTATTGAGCTTTTTGTATTCTCGATAAGCGTTCAATATCTTGGTTAAATACTTGATGTCGAATGAATCATAGTGTTCAATATTCACTGCAAATTTACCCACAAGAGCCAGTTCAAAGGCTTTGATAATTTCCTCAAAGCTCAAATCTTGGTAGTAGTTCAGCAGGTAGTGAATCATTCGCTTTTGTGCCAGTTGGTCGGGTATGGTTTTCAATCCGAGGTCGGCAACGATAATTGCTATCGTTGTGCCTATTCTGCGTTGAATATCATCTCTTTGCGTGGTTTTTAAAAGCTTACGAATGGGTAAATTATTTCCCAAAATTCTCGGCAAAGTTGGTAAGTTCCTCAGTTGTGTGTCGTCCAAATTTTCGCTGTTGTTCTTTTGTGTTTCCTGTGTGTTCATTGGTGTCCTGACGTATTTCGTTTAATATTTCGTTGTAATTTTTATTGAGGTTTTGCATGGAAAATCTTCGTTTTCGCCAAAAGGATGGCAGATTGTCCAGAAAATCCTTGAAAGCTTGGTTTGGCTCAATGGGAAGTTTATCCCTCGCTAGAGTGATTTCAATTTTTCTGAGAAGTTTGGAAAGTTGGAGGTCATCGGAAACCTCCCAGATGTAGCTGCCAAATTTCTCCTCAAAATATCGCTTGCTGCTGATGAAATTTTCGTTTTCTTTTTTAGCGGAATTTTTTTCTTTTTCTTTGTTAAAATTTTCTTCTACAAATTGATAATTATTTTCAGTTTTTTTAGATTCAAAATTTATATAATTTTTATCGAAATGGGGGGAGGTTTTTTCTTTTGCGTTTTCTTTCCCATTTCTTTTAATTTCTTTTATTTTCTTTTCTTTTCTTTTCTTTTGTGCACCTTTTTGGGGGTTTTCTGCACTTTCTGCATCATTAAATAGGGTTTTTGTTGCATTAATGGGGGTTTTTGTTGCAAAAACTCCCTTTTTTGCATCATTTACTATTAACTCTTGTCGTAGTTTTGTTTCGCCTCTTCGGGCTAAAATGTAGTTATTTTGGATGTTTTTGTTAGTTAATGTTGCAAAAACCTCATACTTCTCTATATCAAATAGTTCGTACTCAATACAGCTGCTTATTACCTGTTTTACTAATTCTTCAGAAATATCGTAATTTAGGTAGTCAGAAATGTCAAAAGCGAGGTTATTATCTACTAAAATATAATAGCCTTTTCCACCATAAATAAGCATCAAAATATACTCGTAAATCAGGTAGCCTTTTGCTCCAAATTTGCTCAATAATCGGCGTATTTTTCGGTTGCTAAATTGGGATGTATCCTTGGGATAATAGTCCAAATTTTCTTTCTTTGGTCTTGCCATTATTTATCAGATTTATCTATTAAATAACAAGCATAGATCATTAATGCTTCCTTAGTAAATTTACCAAATGTTGGTGGATATTTAGCCTTAATACGGTGTAAATTGGTTTCTCTTCTCAGGTTTTTCTTTTCTTTCATGCACTTTTAGTTTTAAAAATTGAAGTGCAAAAGAATGCTGATAATCTGTGTTTTACAGTACAATGTGCGTACATTGTACTGTGTTTTTATTGTATTTCTTTGTTCTCCCTTCTTTCGTTTGCCAATACATTATAACCATTGGTTAAATCTTTGAAGATTGTAGGAAAGTAGTCATTATTATTGGAGTGTATTGCTCTAGAAAATGTAGAAAAATTATTATTATTGATGCTGGTATTAAGAAATTTTGCAATTTCTTTTACTGCTTCTGTTTCATTTATTGACTCTAATAATATTGTTTTATTCTTGATTAAGGTTTTAACCAATTGAATAAATCCGACTTTTTCACCGTTCCAACGTAAATTTGATTTTTTATTGCATGGTTTCTTTTTTGCAATTAAACTAAATCCTGAGGTTTTAGCTGATTGTTCTATTGTTTTCATTGCATAATACAATTGTGTAATTTGTTTTCGGTGCATTAGAATTATTCTTTTCTTAGAAACTTTGTTTAATGGTTTAATGTCTAGTCTTACGAAAGGGGTCTTTATAGAATAATAATTTCTTAGTACTCGCTTATTAGCATTTTCTTGTAATTGGCTTTGTTTATTATTTAACTCACTATATAGATTAGTAAGAATTTCTTTTTTAGTTTCATGGGAGCTGTAAGGAAGATTGTACAGCAAATAGTGCTTAAAATTCTCTACAGTATTATATAAATGCTTATTGTAGTTATCTTTAAAGAAAAATCCATTATAGATTGGTATAACGCATAATTTCTTGTCTATACATATATCGAATTCATTGAAAAATTGTGTGTAATTGTAGTCTTTTATCATTCTGCTTTGTTTAGATTATTAGTAGGTTTTTTTATTACTAATAATCATACTTTAAGTTACAATAATTTAACTTTATTGCTGATTTTAGTAAAATAAATAATAATGTGATGCAATATTACATTGCTATGATATTTTTTATATCTTTGCTTTATTATTAATTAAATCATTTTTCAGAATGGAGAACAATATTAAAGAGTATTTCAATAATCAGCAGCTTGACAAACTTATACATCTCGCCAAAATCATTGAAACAAGCCATAAGCCAGACATTAAAATGCTAGAGCTTATAAATAATGACACTTATAATAATATGAATTCG
>QMPG01000223.1 GCA_003648455.1 Bacteroidota bacterium | reverse complement strand
TCATTGGTAATTGGTAATTAAAAATAGACGTTAATTATTATCAATTACTAATGACCAGTATACTAATTACTTGCCAGACATAAGCTATAAGGATATTAAAAATATCCCAGAATATCTAAACTAAAGCCAATATTATTTGTGATATATTGTATATCAAAAGCTTATCCAATAACTATACCAGTATTGCGTTAGTTTCTCTGTTCGTCAGGGTTTCACTTTGAGTGAAGCTCTGACTATTATTTGTATCATTCGTCAGAGCCTCACTTTGAGTGAGACGCTGACTTTATACTGAAATTAGAGCTGTTGTGTCATTTAAAACTCGTATTTACAAATCTAAACGTAACTTTCTTGTTAATCAACCTCCCATTTCTTAAACGAGCATAATCCCTTGAAGAAGAAAATTGCCAGTCACTTACATTTTTAACAAGCTTAGCTTTTATCGGATTTTGGTGTATGTAATCAAAACAAATTTGCGGATATTGTTCTTCAGGGTTTTGTAGCTTAATTTTAGTAATACTATTTTCTGTTATGAATGAAGGTGTAATACTGTTTGGGCAGTTAATGCATTTAGCTTTGCTTTTTCTTCGGAATAAAGCACCTGAACTATTTTGTTGTTTGTTTATGGCATTTGTATATGACCTAAGCATTATGCCAATAGAGTTGTTAATTGTTCTCTGTTTGGTAGGTGGCTTACCGAAGGCTTCGCTCAAAGCGAAGCCTTCGGTATTGACCGGCAGTACTTTATAATTAACCAACACCATCAAATGAAAATGATTTGGTATTCATCCTGTTAAATAAGATTTTACTTATTTACATACCATTGTTTCAATCTGTTTTTTAAAAACATTTTCCCATAATGTGTTTTTATGTATTTCTCTCGATGTGTTGCATCTTGTTGATTCAAGCAAGCTTCAAAATAGATCAAAACCAAAGGCTTTCTATTTTTAGTAGACTTCAACCAGTCCTTTATTATGCTGTTCAAATCTTAATTTTAAATTTTTAGTGTATCCTGTATAGTTTTTCTCATCCTTTAAACTACGAAGTACATAAACATAATAATATTGCTCCATAATAAAATTTTAAATTATTTGACGGGGTAAAGCACCAAGCTAAAATATCCCCATAAGGCAAAATATGTGTTCTGATTTTACGTAGAAAAAACAAATAGTTTTCTTGTTCAAAGAAAATTTTTTGTTTGTTATTTCCTTGATTATAAATATGGTATATGTAGCCTTTTTCTATTTGCATTGTTTATCTCTAAGGAAATTCATCCGATGACTTTAAGTCATCGGATGAATACATAGGATATTAATATTTGCCAACTTTTATTATGTTTCCTAGCCTATCAGTTTTAAGTTTTATGCATTTGTCTTTTATCATAGTGCCGTTAATCGATTTTTGATTTTTTGACTGAGGACTACCAATTCCGTGTTCATTTTGAATTGGGTAGTCAATATTATTCTGTTTTTGACTTTTTTTGTTCATGTTAAAAATTGTTGTCGCTGCGTAGTACGGAACAAAATTAGCCGTCGTTCCACTTCCGTCTGTAAATTTATAAATCTGTTTGAGCTGATTTTCAGTTAAATTATTAAAGTCTATTTCTTCCTCTTCATTTTTCGGAACATAAACAAGGTCATTGGGCTGTAAATAAAATGACAATTCATATTCTTCTTTTTCATCTAAATATTTTTCAGGCACAGGAGATAGTTTATCTTTTAACCTATTAATTGTCATTGTTAGCGATATTGTTTGATATTTTCTTATTTGATTTTGTTCTTCATCTTTTCTAAAGTAAACAGCAAAGTATGGATTTAATCCAGTAACAACGTATTTTTTGTCTTTATTCCTTTTTTCACCTACGTTGAATTTATTACCAAGCTTTGTGTAAACACGAACTTTATAAATAGGCTTATGTCTTTTTCCGTTGTTAAGTTCTACAATGTTTTTATTCATTTCCTCGATACCTTCTGGCGAAAATGCTAAATCAGGATTTTCAATAATATCTTCTTTTAAAAATTCTATTTCTGTTTTAAAAATAAATATTTCAACTTCGTTTTTTTTATTTATTTTATCTTTCTGAAAATACTCAATCAGATTTTTATTCTCATTTTTTAATTCTTCTATTTTTCTTTTTAATATTTCATCTTTTAATACTTCTGGTTTATCTAAAATATCAAAAATAGAAATTTTTGCTGTATTGTATTTTTTCAAATGTTTCAAAAGTATATTTTGGATGCCGGTATTTGAAATGGTTTCTTTTATTTTCTCATATGATTTTTTCTTGTCTGTAAAAGAGAATAATGCAGGAGATAAATCTTTTCTAACCGCAACTTTATGTTCGGTTTCAGGTATATTATTAGCATTAGAGAAGTAATAAACAATAACATCACTTATGTCTTTCCCATTAAATTCATATTTATTCTTTTTAAAATCTGCAATAATTTCATTCTTTAATTTTCCGTTTCTAATTTGTTTTTTAAGGTGCTTTCCAAGCTTTTTATCTTTAAAAATGTAGAAATCGGAAACCAATCCTTCAATAGCGACAGAAAATTTCACTTTCTTTTCAAATCTGACATTTGATTTTCCCTGAACAGTTTCTTCATGCAAAGGCTGACGAATAGTTCTCATGTCTCCTTTAATCTGTTTTGTATAGTCTTTTTTGGGCTTTCCATTATTGTCTAATCTTATATTTCCATTTTCATCTTTGTATGAAATATACTTATTTGTTGCTTTAACAAGTATTCTCATATTTTGTTTAAAACTAACAATTATCATTTTTAGGCTGTTTTTTGTATCAATTACAAAATTATCCCAGGGTTTTTTAAAAACCCATTTGTAATCTGATGAGTTTTCGGAATTGTATTGTTTTTTCGTTAATTTCTTTTTTAAATCAAATCTTTTATTTTCTGATTTTGCATGTTGATTATTAATATAGCTTGTATGATTTCTTGTTGTGCATGCAACAATAAGTGCATCAAGAGCATGATGACGGTGATCTATTCGTTTTGCGTCAAAATTTTGCTTTAAAACAGGCGGAACGTTTGGTAAATCTTTTTGAAGTTTTTCGCTGTAATATGTAAAATCTTTTGTTCCTGTTAATTTATTTAATCGCTCGAAACGGGGCATTATTAGTTCATACCATATTTGATTTAAACCCCAGTCGTGTTTTAACATATTTGTAGCTTTGCCCGAAACTGGCAATAAGTTTTTTGAAAATACTTCATTTTCACCTTGTACTCTAACTATTTTGCTCAAAAGTTTTCCCATTTCACTGCTGATATATCGCATATTGCTTTTTTGTTGGTCGGTAAATTCTGCTGGAATATCTTCACTTAGTAAAATTTTATGTTTTTTAGTTCCTTTTGTAAAATTATCAGAAACAAATTTTTCATAAACTGTTTGTGATACTATTTCTCTTTTTTCACCGTTTTCCAATTCAACAAATTTTTCTCCTTTACTTTTTATAATAAACTCATATCCGGTAAGTTTTCCTTTAGCCTTATTCACAGCTGTTTCGCAGATAACTTTATTGCTGTATGAATTATCCAAATATCTAGCTTGTGGTAAAACATGTTCAACTTCATGTTTTGAAGTAAATAAATCACTCAAAGGAATTATTTTGCCCGTAAAAGGTGAAATGTATTTTTGTTCAAGCCAAAGCCGATATTTTTCAATTTCTTTTGATGTCGGTTCGGCAGAGTTTGCAATTTTATAGATATCAACTGTTCCGTGTCCTTTTAATTCTTGTGTTTTCAATTCTTTTTCAGTATACGGACTTAAAATATCATGTTCAAATATTTTGAGTTTGTCTCTTTGATGGGGAGATTCTGGTCTTACATTTTTAATATTTTCTTTTTTTAATTCTCGTAACAAGTTAATTATACGCTGATTTGTTTTTTTGTTATCCGTTATAATATCTGTCAACCTTTCTTTCTCGGCTTTTGTGTTTTTTAAATCTCTACCGAGTTCAACATGTATTTCTGAAAAATAATCTTCTTCACTGTTACCAAATTGTTCCCATATATCTTTTACAACTCGTAATGTTTCTGTTACTACTTTTTCTACAATCGGGTTTCGTAGTGAATGCTGTTTGAACTCATGTGTCAAATATTTTTCAATATCTTTCGGCGTGTTCCATTTTTCTGTATCTTTTGCTTCGGAGTGTTTTCCATAAACCGCATAACTTGCTTGATGCATTTGCAAATCTGTATATCTTTTTTGTGAAATATTGGCAAAACTATTTAGCATTCCTTTTGTAATTTCATCGTCGGCAAGTTCGCTAATTTTGTTTATCTGCTCTTCTTTTGTTAAACTAGCTTTAAGCAAATTATTACTTTCTAATCTTTCATAAATATTATCAATGTTTAATTTTGCTGTTTCTAAAACTTTATTTTCATTTGCGTATCTCCCTACGCGTAGAAGAGGGAGTATTTTTTTTAAAGCTTTTTCCGAAAGTGTTCCGTAGTCTTTTTTGAATGATTTTATTTTTAGAGCTTTGTCAACGAAATCTTCCGGTAAATCGTAATCATCTTTATTCTTTTCATAAAGTTTTTCTAGAGCTTTTTTTAGTTCGTCTTTACTCGAAATTGAATAAAATAAATGCCAAAGTCCGTATTCATTTTTTTCATAAAATTTCAAATAACCTTTATTGTTCTTAAATTTAACTGTTAAAATATGTTTTGTTTCATTTAAAGGATATTCATTTTTTTCAACATAGTTCCATTTATGAGTTTTTTCCGAAAGTTTTTTTCCTTTGCTATCTTTAAGAATAGCAAGGAATTGTGATTGCGTTATTTTTTCTTTTTTATTGAATTCATCAAACAAACGTTCTTTATCTTCCTCTGTTTTTATAAATTCATATGTAACATCAACATCAGATTTTAACTTGCCGTCAATTTCTCTTTCTTTTTCTCTAATTTTTAAATTATCAATAAATTGCCAAATTCTAAATTCTTGATAATATGGATTGCTTTTGGCTATTGCTTTAATGGGTTTTTTTTTGAATTTTGTAAAATAAACCCCATCTTTATTAATTATACTTGTAGCTTTATCATATTCGTTAGAATATTTAAAAATATGATTTTTGAATTTTCCACTTTCTTTTAAATCAATAAATTCATCTGTAATATTTTCTTTTTTTGTTATTATCTTGCCTTTATTGTTTTTTGCTTTTATATTTACAACAAACTGAATACCAGACATAAATTCTTTAATTTTTTCTTTTGAACCTAAATCGGCTTTATTGTAAATGTCTTTAAAATCAGCTTTTGCGATCAAAGAAACTCTTGTTTCAAATTTACAGTCGGCAATTAACGACTTTTTTGTTTTCAAAGGTCGGTGATAAAAAATAATGTCATTTACAAACAAAAATTTAAATTTATTTTCGTCTTTTACATTATTCAACACATCTCTTCGGGCATCGTTTAGTGGATAAAGTTCTTCGATACATTTTTGGTGTAAATCAAGATCTTTAAATTTAGCATTTAATTCTATTTGTTTTTTTAGTATCTTTTCTAATTCCACTTTGTAATATTTCCGTTCAATTGTTCTTACAAGTATACCTCTGACTTTTTGGTTGGGCTTTTTTAATAAAGCATCATAAATATATGTTCCTACTGTTTTGTTTGAGTCGTCGATTGCTCTTTCTGCTTTTGCTTTCAGCAAAT
>QMPG01000222.1 GCA_003648455.1 Bacteroidota bacterium | reverse complement strand
TTGATTTTACAATTAATATTACTGCAATAATAATTAAAGTTGCAGAGTTAATAAATGCAGCTAATATTTCAGCTCTTTTATACCCAAAAGTACGATTTAATGTGTTTTCTTTTACAGAAAGTTTTTTAGCTATGTAGCTAATTATAAGTGCAAGCACATCGCTAAAGTTATGCATTGCATCAGACAATAGAGCCATACTGCCCGAAATAATTCCACCAATGATTTGTGCAACAGTAATAACGGTATTTAAAAGTATAGTTATACCAATGTTTTTAGTGTTATGTTCGTGATGATGTGCCATTTTTTTATTTTAAATTATTTATAATTATTTCTCTATCCGGATTATATCCACGTGCTATTATTTTTCCGTTTATTAATATTGTGGGTAAAATCCATGTGCGATATTTTAAAATTTCTACTAAATCGCTAATGATAATAAGTTCTGCTTCAATTTTTTCATCTTCAAGCGTTTCCTTTATCGATTGAATTATTTTTTTACTTTTCCAACAACTTTTTCCAGGACTCAAAATTTCAATACGATTTATCATTGTCTTTATTGCATTGTTGTTTGTTAAAAGAATTAGTTCATAGTATTAATTGTACCCGTTAAATTACAAGCTTTTGCCAAAGTATTTGTAATAGTGCCAAATTTAATAATATTTTTATGCCAAACAGTTAATTTTCGTTCATCAACATCAGTGTCAATTTCTAATTTATAATTTATTTCAGACATAAAAGGCGGATTGTCATTTCGTATGCCGGTAACATAAATATTTGCTTTTTTATAAGGAATATGCAATATTTCAGAATAACGCTGTACATTTTTTAATATGCATGCAGCAAGTGAAGACAGCATTAATTCGGCAGGATTTGGTAAAACTGCGTCTCTTCCGGCTGTGGCATCAAATTTGATTTCAGATTCATTCCCTTTGGCAGTAGCCAATCCGGGAGGTGTAACCTGGGCTGTTATTTTGTATTTGAGCATATTTTATTTTTTTTAATTAAACCCTACAATTGAATATTCATTAGTTTACAGCATTTTTTATAGTAGCAATTGTATTATCATCCAATTCATTAAAATAAATAATAGGTGTTCTAAATTGAGGAGACTTTCCTGTATCAGTCATTGGTATCAATAATTCAAAATCATCTTTCCATTCGTTCCAGTCAATTAAAACTGCTTCAGATAATCCACTCAATAATGCAGATTTATTATCATCATAAAATTTCCAATTTGGGAAATTAGGATAAAAATTCTCTGCAACTTTTTTTTTAATGGCTGTATGAACATTTATTTGTTTCAGATTACTTTCTTCAATCATTCCTCTGTAATTTGAAACTAAGGTAAATCCGGGTTTTAAAATGAGTTCTTTTGTTTCATCAGTAATTTCACGTTTTTTGGCTTTTCTGCCTATTAATGTTACGTCGGTTTCTTTGTTTCTTTGATATGCAAGTGCATTTGCAGCACTTCCAAGATTGTAAATTTTTACATTTGACAATTTACCTTTAATTTTTAAGGCGTATGGTTCCATAGTTGGACAATAACCTATAATAACTTCTTTCATAATTTTTTTAATATTATTTTGTTTATAATTTTTTGTTAATTGTAAAATACATTTTTATTTTATTCTCAAAGCAAGTAAGTTCCTAAAGCTATAACAATTCCTATTAAAAATATCCAAAGAATGTTAAGTTTAAAATAACGAACAAGAATGAAGCTGATAACAGCCCATATAAAAAATTTAGGTGCTGTTAAGCTTACATGACTGAGGCTTAACAAAACCCAAGCAAGCATTCCTGTAAAGGCACTCATTACGCCTTTTATAGCACGTTGTATCCATTTGAATTTTTTAATTTTATCGTAAATTTCCGTTACTACTAAAGTATAGAAAAAAGAAGGAAAAAACATTCCAAAAGTTGCAATAATACTACCCCAGATGCCGGATACTTTATATCCTATAAAAGTTGCAGTAATTAAAAAAGGACCGGGAGTTAATTGTCCGAAAGCTATACCATCGGTAAATTGTTGCATAGTAAGCCAATGGTGAGAGAGAACCGCTTCTTGTTGTAGTAATGGCATAATTGTAAAACCACTTCCAAATGCTACCGAACCAACTTTGAACATTGAAAAAAGAAGCTCCCCGTTTTTAGAATGATCAAATAAGCCAATAGCAAAAAAGGTTATGAAAATTATTCCTGTAGCAATTATTCCTATTAAGCGATGAGAGAACTTACCAGATAATGTTTTTGTTTGAACTTCTTTGCTTACTTCTAAATCTGTTTTTTCATCTTTTATAAATATGTTTAAAAAGATTTCTAAAATTACAGCTGTTAATATAATTATTAATGCATTGATGTGAAATAATAACAAAAGAAATGCAATTCCTGCAATAGTTGCTGCTTTTGCATTGCTTATATATCGCTTTCCAAAATCTAAAAGTACGTGCAACACAATACCGACAACCATGGCTTCAATTGCCATAAAGAGTGGCTTTACCCATTCTATTGTCCCATAAGTAAAATATAACCACGACAAGCCAAGTATTAATAAGTATGATGGTAAAAGAAAGAAAAAAGATGCTAACAAACTTCCCCAAAAACCTTTTAGTCGATATGAACAATAAGTGCCCAGATTATACATAATAGGTCCGGGGTAAAGCTGAACCATAGCAATTCCTTCATCAACTTCTTTGCGTGAGAGCCATTTTTTACCAATTATTAAGGCTTTCAATTGTTGCAAAATTGCCATTCCATAGGCTGTTAATCCTATTTTGAAAAAAGATAAAACAAATTTATATAAAGATATTTTGTCAGCTGATGAATTTGATTTTTCCATTCTTCTATAATTTATGATGAATTTACACAAAATTACGTTTTAATATTTGAATCCACTCCGAAAAGCCGCTAAGATACTGTGATTAAATCCAAATTTTTTTATAATTTTTTTTCATAATTTTAATTTTGAAACGGATCTTTTTTACTTAATATTTCAGCATCTTTACGTTTGAGCATTGCCAAAGCATTTTTACCTCTTGAGTTTCCTATTGCTTTTTTATTTAGATGTTCAATATACTCAGCAATTTTTTCAAAATCAATAAACGGAAATCCCAATACTGTCTCACCTTGTTTAATATCGGTTGCATCACGACAACCATAGCAACCAAAACTCAGGTTCAATTTTTGTTGTTTATACGGAATAATAGTTGCATCTACACAAGTAGCTTGTAAAATTGCAGTTGTACTTTCAATACGCTTACCACCGTGCACATTTAAATTAGCAAGAGCTATCCACATTAGTTTTTCAGTTTCATCTTCCATTACAACAATATCCGGTTTAATTTCCATTTTTTCTAAAGGAGAAAGATATAGACTTTGAATTTCACCCGGTTTTAATTTTTCCATTCCATTCATCATTTCTAATCCTGTTTTTTCTTCACGGGTAATTCCAAATCCAACAAGACCTTTTCCTGATTTTAAACCTGATGGTAATTCCTTAAATCCGAAAGCAGAAGCTGCTGCTGGACAAGAAATGCCTTGTTTGTTGAGTAATACAGATTCTCCATGACGAGCTTTCATCAATGCTTGACAATAACGATGATTATTTAACATTTTTGCATTTTTTGGCTCTTGTTCGTTGGGATGTATGAATTTTACACCTACAAGAAATGTATCCATATTAAGGATTTTTTCTACCTGTTTTGCTTTAATTTTGATTGTTTCCATTTTAATTATTGTTAAAATTTTTCATATTGAATTTTTCTCACATAACGATTCTCTTTCTTTAAAGAATTATATTAAATATATATCCTGAAAAAATGATACAAATGGTTACTGTTCCGAAAAAAACGGCAATTAGTTTCCATGTCATTACTTTTTTTAACAGCATAGCCTCCGGAAACGATAATCCTACAACTCCCATCATAAAAGCAATTGCTGTTCCCAACGGAATTCCTTTAGCTACTAAAACTTGAATTACGGGCAAAATACCCGATGCGTTAGAATACATAGGAACTGCTAATATTGTTGATAGTGGTACAGCAAACCAATTATTTTTACTCATGTATTTATCGAAAAAACCTTCGGGAATGTAACCGTGCATTAAACCTCCAATGGCTATTCCTATTAGGACGTAAGGCAAAACGCCTTTTATTATTTTAAGTGCTTCTGCCCAAATAACCGGTAATCGTTCTTTAAATGTTTGATTTTCTTGCTGAAAAGCTTCTTGTTCTTTTTGTGCTTTAGCTAAAATTTCTTTTACCCACGGACTTAAATATCTTTCGAGTTTAAATGATTGTAAAATCATACCCGACAGTGTGCCGAGAATTACACCGCTAATTACATAAATTGCTGTAGTTTTAACTCCAAAAAGACCTACAAATAAACCAATTGCAACTTCGTTTACCAATGGTGATGTTACCAAAAAAGCAAATGTTACACCCAATGGTATTCCTCCACTTACAAATCCTATGAACAAAGGAACAGAGGAGCATGAACAAAATGGTGTTACTGTTCCGAATAGAGAAGCCATTAAATATTCTAAGCCGTAAAGTTTTTTTCTTGATAAATAATTTTTTACTCGTTCTATAGGGAAATAACTATTAATAATTCCCATAAAGAAAATAATTACTAATAATAGAAATAAAATTTTAGTGCTGTCGTATAAAAAGAAATTTAGTGCAGATGCCAAATGATTATCTTTTGGTAAATTTAAAACAACATAAACCAACCAATCAGTAAAATATTGTAATTGACTAAATAAATCAAAATATATTAATGAGAATATCAATAAAGTTGTTCCCAAAAGTGTAAGATATAATGTTGTGTGCTTCTTCATTAGTTTACTAAACATTTTATGAGCAATTTTTTAATTTTAAAATTTTGTATTGCTCAGATTATCAGCAATTTAATACGTTTTTTTATTATCACAAACATATGAGATTTTTTATAAAAGCTTCATAAATCAAATAGTAAAAAAAATCATAAATAGCATAATTGATTTTTTAAATTAAATAGAAAATACCAAACCAGACATCATAATTTGAACTAAATGGTATTTTTGACGATAATGTTATAGGTACAGCTGTTTGTAATAAAAATGTTGGTGCAAGTCGATATTGAGCTCCAATAATTATTTGAGATAAATAAGTATTAGAATCTGTTATTTTTTTCCCGTTAAGCTGATTGTCTGTTGTTGACTTATACAATATTGAGGTTTCTGCAATAAAATTTTTTGAAAAATTATAAGCCGTACTTATTGAATAACTTTGCAAATTTCCTAAATCAACTTTTTGATTGTTCTCGCCTCTTAATAGATAAAAAGCAGAAAAACGGACATCTAATTTGCCAAATTCTTTCTCTGGCAAAATTGCGGCACCAAAATCATAAGTTCCTGATCCTAATGGTAATTCATCACTTTTTAGCTTATTTGTTTTTCCTGTTGGATATTTAGAGAATAACAATCCTGAAATTAAAAAGTGTTTCTTTTTATTAAAATAGAATTTATACAAGCCTGCAACAATAGCATCACCAAAACCGACACCTTTCTTCGTAATGGTTCCGTTTTCTAATTGTTTGTAATACAATGGAAAATTTGCAATTAAAGTAAGCCGTTTTGTTAAACCATATCTTAATTTAGGCGTATAACTGTAATTTTGAAAGTCCATACCCGAAGGTAAATCTATCATCTTTTCTT
>QMPG01000221.1 GCA_003648455.1 Bacteroidota bacterium | reverse complement strand
ACTATTGTATTTTGATTTGTTTTTTTTTATTCTTAATCGTAATATAAAAAAAATAAACTTTTTGGCTTAATGCTTTTTTATTCATAAAAATTTTTAAAACTTTGACAAATAAATTTTTTAACTAATAATTTTTAAATTTAATGTAATGAATAATTGTAAAAAGATAATACTATTGTTAGTTGTTTTAATGATTAGCAATATTGTTTTTTCTCAAGACAAAATTGAGGAACATGCTAAAATAACTCTCCAAGACCTTTGGAGTAAATATACTTTTTATCCAAAATCAGTTTATGGATTAGAATCTATGAATGATGGCCTGCATTATACTGTTCTCGAACAAAGAAAAAATATTTCAAAGTATAGCTATAAAACAGGGAAAAAAGTTGCTACTTTATTTAATATTGATGACATAAATAATGATTCAATTAAATTCATTACAAATTATGAATTTAATCATGATGAAACTAAAATTTTGTTTTATATAAATAGAACAAGAATTTATCGTCGCTCGTTTACAGCTGATTATTTTGTTTGGGATTTAAAAGCTAAAAAGCTTATTCCTGTCTCAACTAATGGTAAACAAAGGATTGCAACATTTTCACCCGATGGTATTAACATTGCCTTCATAAGAGACAATAATCTTTTTATTAAAAACATTATTGATGGATCGGAAAAACAAATTACCAATGACGGAGAGTTCAATAAAATAATAAATGGTGCACCTGACTGGGTATATGAAGAAGAGTTTGAATATAACAAAGCATTTGCATGGTCGCCAAAAGGAGATTATCTTGCATATTGTAAATTCGACGAAAGTAATGTTCGGGTTTTTAATATGACACTTTTTAAAGGTTCACACCCCACTTTAAAAAAGAATGCATTATATCCTGAAAATTATGCATTTAAATATCCAAAAGCAGGAGAAGCTAATTCAATTGTTTCTGTTCATGTGTATAATTTAAAATCATCAAAAACAACGAAAATGGATGTTGGTGAAGAAACCGACCAATATATACCTCGAATAAGGTGGACAAAGCAAAATAATATTTTAGGCATAATTCGATTAAACAGACTTCAAAACAAGGTCGAAATACTTTTAGATAATGCTGATGACGGTAGCTCAAGAGTTATTTATACCGAAGAGAATAAGTATTATATTGATGAGACTAATTTCGATAACATTACTTTTTTAAAAGATGGTAAACATTTCATTTTAACAAGCGAGAAAAGTGCCTATTCTCATATTTATTTTTATAATATGGATGGTTCATTGGTTAATCAGGTAACAAAAGGTAATTGGGATGTAACAGATTATCTTGGTTATGATAACAAAAAGAAACTTGTTTATTATATATCAGCTGAAACATCACCTCTTAGAAGAAATGTTTATTCAATAAAAATTGATGGAACAGGAAAGAAAAAATTATCAACTCAAGAAGGAACAAATTATGCTTTATTTAGTGAAGGTTTTAAGTATTATATTAATTATTTCTCAAATGCAACTACACCTAATTATGTAACTTTAAATAACAGTAAAGGAAAATTGATTAGAGTTTTAGAAGATAATAAGAAATTAATTGACACATTAAAATCATATCAGTATAATCCAAAAGAATTTTTTACTTTTACGACATCTGAAAATGTAGACTTAAACGGATGGATGATAAAACCCTATAATTTCAATAAAGATAAAAAGTATCCTGTATTAATGACACAATATAGTGGGCCAAATTCTCAATCGGCAACTGACGAATGGAGTTTTGGATGGTATCAACTTTTGGCTCAAAAAGGATATATTGTGGTTTGTGTTGATGGACGAGGAACAGGAGCAAGAGGAGAGGAGTTTCGAAAAATGACCTATATGCAACTTGGTAAATATGAGACTATCGATCAGATTGAAACTGCAAAATATCTCGGCTCATTACCTTATGTTGATGAATCAAGAGTAGGTATCTGGGGATGGAGTTATGGTGGTTTTATGTCGTTATTGTGTATGACTAAAGGAGCCGATTATTTTAAAGCCGGAATTGCGGTAGCACCGGTAACTAACTGGCGTTATTACGATAATATTTATACTGAGCGATTTATGCGTACTCCACAAGAAAATCCTAAAGGATATGACGATAATTCACCAATAAATTTTGTCGATAAATTAAAGGGTAAATTATTAATATGTCATGGCACTGCCGATGATAATGTTCATCTTCAAAATTCAATTGAATTGATAGAAGAATTGGTTCAAGCCAATAAACAATTTGAAATGCAATATTATCCAAATCGTAATCATAGTATTTATGGAGGAAAAACCAGATTGCATTTATATACAAGAATGACAAATTTTATTTTAGATAACCTTTAGAAATATAGTTGTTTTGATTTTGTTGTTCTTTGCGAATATTGATTTTTTTATAAAAAACTCATACAATAAATTAATAATGTAAGAGTTAATAATAAAGACAATTTGAATAAGAGAAATAAAAAAGTTGAATTTTGTTTTATAAATAAATATAAAAAATAAATAATTATGAGTACTGAAATAAAAAATTTAGAGCCTAAATCATTATGGAAAAATTTTTATGATTTAACACAAATACCTCGCCCCTCGAAAAAAGAAGCGAAAATAATTGCGTTTATGAAAAAATTTGGTGAAAATTTAGGATTAGACACAGTTGTTGATGAAGTTGGTAATGTAATTATCAAAAAACCTGCTACTCCGGGAATGGAAAATAGAAAAACAGTTGTTTTGCAAGGTCATATTGATATGGTTCCACAAAAAAATAATGATGTTGACCATGATTTTGAAAAAGATCCTATTGATGCATATATTGATGGCGATTGGGTAACAGCAAGAGGAACAACTCTTGGAGCAGATAACGGTATGGGTGTTGCTGCTGCTATGAGTGTTCTTGAATCTAAAGATATTGCTCACGGACCTATCGAAGCATTGTTTACTATTGATGAAGAAACAGGAATGACAGGTGCTTTCGGCTTAAAAAACGATGTATTAAACGGCGATATATTAATGAATTTGGATTCGGAAGATGAAGGTGAACTTTATGTTGGTTGTGCAGGTGGTACTAATGCAACTATGACTTTTCATTATAAAGAAACTAAAGTTGATGATAATGTTGCCCCATACAAATTAATTTTAACAGGTTTGAAAGGTGGTCATTCTGGAATGGATATAATTTTACAACGCGGGAATGCTAATAAATTAATGATTCGTTTTCTAAAAAAAGCTATTAGAGAATTAGGTGTTCGTTTGTCAAGTTTTGACGGAGGAAGCCTTCGTAATGCAATTCCAAGAGACGCTTATGCAGTTATTACAGTACCAGTTGAAAACGAAAAAACATTAATAGAACTTGTTGCTGAATATCAAGCTATTTATAAAAACGAATTTTCAGAAGTTGAGCCAAATCTTGAATTTACTGTTGAAAAAACAGATATGCCAAAATCAGTAATTGAAGAAATGGTTCAAGACGATTTGGTTAATGCAGTTTATGCTTGTCCTAATGGTGTGATTCGTATGAGTGATACTATGAAAGGAATGGTAGAAACATCTACAAACTTAGCAAAAGTCAAATCAGAGAATGGGTCAATTACTGTTTTATGCTTATTAAGAAGTTCTGTTGATAGCGCTAAAGAAGATTTAGGCGAAGCAATATCTAGTGTATTCCAGTTAGCCGGAGCTGAGGTCGTTCTTGATGGAGAATATCCCGGATGGAAACCAAACATGGATTCTCCTATATTAAAAGAGATGAAAAGTATTTATAATAATTTGTATGGAAAAGTTCCTGAGATTAAAGCTATACATGCTGGTTTAGAGTGTGGTTTGTTAGGAGGAGTTTATCCTAATCTTGATATGATTTCATTTGGACCAACTATTCGCTTCCCTCATTCTCCGGATGAGAAAGTAAATATTGAGACAGTTGAGAAATTTTGGAATTTCTTAGTAGAAACTCTAAAAGAAGTACCTGAAAAATAAAAAAATCATATAATTATCTTTAAGGCAAGGAGTTATCCTTGCCTTTTTTTAGAATATAAATAAAATTTGCTATTAAGTATTATTATTATAATTTTATGCGACTTAAAATTTTCAATTCAGGTAAATAATTGCTTATAAAAATAATTAAATAAATAATTAATCAAAATGACAGAGAATATTAAATTTATTAAAGATTCAAAAGTAGCAAGGTGGACAGCATTAATTTTAGTATCATTAACAATGTTTGCAGGCTACTATTTTGCTGATGTATTATCTCCATTAAAAACGATGATATTAGAAAATGGAAAATTGAACTGGAGCAATACCGGATATGGTATGTATACAAGTGCTTACTCATGGTTCAATGTCTTTTTTGGTATGCTAATAATTGGAGGAATAATTCTTGATAAATCAGGAATAAGATTTACCGGTCTGAGTTTTTCACTATTAATGGTAGTCGGTGGTCTTTTAAATTATTATGCTTTAACAGATACATTTCTAAATGGCGGTTTCGGTTATGATTTCTTAAATTCATTTATGACAAATTTTTCACCATCGCTTAAATTAGCATCCTTTGGTTTTGCTTTGTTTGGTGTAGGTATTGAGATTATTGGAGTTACTGCTTCGCGAACAATAGTTAAATGGTTTAAAGGTAAAGAAATGGCTACAGCGATGGCTTTACAAGTGGCAATAGCTCGTATGGGTATGCTTTTAGTCTTTTATAGCTCTCCTCGCTTAGCAAGTGATGCTCACATAATTACTCGTCCTGTAGCTTTTGGTATTTTACTTATGATAATAGGTTTTGCTACTTTCTTAGTATATAACTTTCTTGACACCAAATTTGACAGAGAAGCTGCAAAATTAAAACTTCAATCTGATAAGGCAGGAGAAGAAGAAGAACAATTCAAATTTTCTGATTTAGGAAGATTGTTTACAAATAAATCTTTCATTTATATTGCTTTATTATGCGTATTGTTCTATTCAGCTGTATTCCCTTTTATGAAATACGCATCAGATCTTATGGTAAATAAATTTGGTGTTCTTGCTAAAACTGCAGGGGACATTCCAAGTTTATTACCTCTCGGAACAATGATTTTAACTCCTGTTTTTGGACTGTTCCTTGATTATAAAGGTAAGAGTGCCAGCATAATGATTCTTGGCTCTATTTTATTAATATTTGTACACCTCGTTTTTGCTTACGGACCTGCTTCTCAGCCTTTAGCAATTGTGCTAATGTTAATTTTGGGAATTGCTTTTTCTCTTGTCCCTGCTGCAATGTGGCCATCAGTACCTAAAATTGTTGATGAAAGATATTTAGGAACTGCATATTCAACAATTTTTTGGATTCAAAATTGGGGATTATGGGGAATGCCATTATTTATTGGTTGGATTCTTGATAAAGTAAATCCAGGAGTTACTGCACAAATAAGAGAAGGTGTACAGGGTGCACATTATAATTATACAATCCCAATGCTTGCATTTGCAGCAACCGGTGTTTTTGGGCTGTTTTTTGCAATATTGCTTAAGCGTGAAGATAAAGTTTCGGGTTTTGGTTTAGAGTTACCTAATAAACAAGATTAATTTTCAGAATATATTAACCCAGAAAATTAATTAATTTTCTACGATTAAGTAATACCAACAAATTTGGGAATTTCATTAACCCCAAATTTGGGTATTACTAAATCGGGGTTTCCCGCTTTGCACCCCACTATCTATCACACATTCATACAATT
>QMPG01000220.1 GCA_003648455.1 Bacteroidota bacterium | reverse complement strand
TATAAATAATGAAATTGATTTTAAAATTTGTTTACAGTTTAATCCTGATTTGTAAGAGAATTTTTAATGATTTTTTGAGGTTTTTTTTACCACAAGGGACACAAAGATACTCACTAAGTTCACTATGAATTTGCGTCCTTTGTCTATTCTTGGTGTTCTTTGTGGTTATTATGTTTTTACAATAGGTATTTAAAATGTAGTTTAAAATATTAAAAATGAGTCCACTCCAAAAACCCTGTTTTCAAAAATGCATATAAATTAATTAAAATTATATTGTTGATAATTAATGTTTTACATTTTGCAAAAATCCTGTTAATCTTGTCTAAAAACACTTTTCGGAGTGGACTCAAAAATTAAATTTGCACAAATGAATTACCAATATGAAATTGATAATGTCTATGGATATAGAAAATTGCCAATAATATAACAATTTTGAAACATAACAATTTCACATTTTCACAATTTTTTTATTACATTTGAATTTATTTTATTGAAAAGAAAAAAATAATTAATAGATATGAGTACAAACAAAGAGGCTTGGGGTTCTCGAATTGGTTTAATATTAGCTATGGCAGGAAGTGCCGTAGGATTTGGTAATTTTTTACGTTTCCCTGTTCAGGCAATACAAAATGGAGGAGGGGCATTTATCATTCCTTACCTTGTTTGTTTCTTGTTACTTGGTATTCCTTTGCTATTTATTGAGTGGTCTACCGGTCGTTTTGGTGGAAAGCACAATGTTCACTCAACACCTTTTATTCTCGATAGTTTAAAACAAGGAAGACAATGGAAATACGCTGGTGTTTTTGGCATATTTTCAAACTTAGTTATCAATGCTTATTATTGTTACATTGAGAGTTGGACTCTTTCATATATGTATTTCTCGCTTGGAGGAACTTTTACAGGATTAGATCAGTCTCAGGTTGCTGAATTTTTTACCAATTATCTAAGCTTAAATTTTTCAACAACCGGCTTACCTTACGAATCAATTATCTTTTTTCTGATATGTCTTGTGTTAAATGTTTGGATTTTAAGTAAAGGTTTGAGAGGCGGAATTGAAAAAGTTGCAAAATTGGGAGTTCCTTTATTAATTATTTTCGGTATATTTCTTGCAATAAAAGGTATTATGATTAAACAAGGTCATAATGGTGCTGTTAGTGATGGTATAGCAGGTTTAGATTTTTTATGGACACCTCATTTCGATTCACTCAAAAATCCTAAAGTTTGGCTTGCTGCCGCAGGGCAGATATTTTTCACGCTCTCGGTTGGCATGGGGTGTGTTCAGTGCTACGCTTCTTATATTGATAAAAACGATGATGTGGCTTTAAATGCAATGTCTGCCGGTTGGTTAAACGAATTTGTAGAGATTGTCTTAGGTGCATCTGTAATTATTCCTATTTCAATAGGATTTCTTGGCGTTGATAAAGTTATTGAATTAACTCATACCGGTGGCTTTGGCTTAGGTTTCCGAACAATGCCGTATCTTTTCCAACAATGGGGACATGTTATGTCGGCAATAGCCGGTTTCTCATTCTTCGGTTTATTATTTATTGCAGGAATTACCTCTTCTTTATCTATGGGAACACCGGTAATGGGATTTTTTCAAGATGAATTTAATTGGAGTAGAAAAAGGTCTGCAATAACTTTTGGTATTATTGTTTTAATGCTTGCTTTACCTACTATCCTGTTTTTCGACAAAGGCGTTTTCGACGAATATGATTACTGGGCAGGTACTGTTGCTCTAGTTGTTTTTGCATTACTCGAAACTGTAATGTTCTCCTGGTATTTTGGATTAAAAAAAGGATGGCACGAAATTACTTATGCAGCCGATATTAAAGTCCCGAATATCTATAAATTCATTATTAAATATATAACACCTGTTATATTAATTTTTATATTTATTGGAGCATTATTAAGACCTGTTAACGATGATTGGACAAATTTCAAGAATGGATGGCAATTACATAAAGAAAGCATTCTTGGTAAAATAATGCATAAAGGTATTGGTCAAAACAATACATATTTTAGCAATGAATTTTATGCTGAGCATGATGGGGAAGTAGATTCTATTTATATATACCATAATCAGAATTTTATTCGCACATCTCATTTTAATAATAATGAGAAAAAATATATTACTTATCAATATAATGACAAAAATAAACTAACCGTTAATATTGGCGATAAGGTAAAAGTAGGAGATGTGCTTTACACAGGGAAAATTATAAATAACTTATTTTATGTCGACATGTCTCGTTTGTTACTATTGTTAATATTTACCGGAGTACTAGTAATGATACATTTAGCATATAAAAAGAATAATAAAAAAAGGAGTTACTAAAATGAATACAACTGCACTAATAATTATGTTAACTGTTCAGATTACAGTTGCAGCTTTAGCATTCTATTTCTTTTATAGAGTACTTCACGCTAATTCCAAAAATAAAAAGGACAACGATAATGATTTATCATTATAAATCGTGAAGACTTGCGTCCCTTGTAAAATTCAACAATATTTATTTTAGATATTAGAATTAAGATTTATCAGTAATATTAAAATTTAAGTGATTTAGCAATGTAACAATTCAACAATAATCAATAATCAATTAATAGATGGGATTTTTAAAAGAATATTTTTCATTCTCACGTTCAGAAAAAAATGGGATACTCTTTTTATTAGTAATAATAATTATTTTAATAGCTTTTCCTAAATTTCTTTATTTGTTTCAAAAAGAAGATGTTAATTACGATTATTCAGAATTTAGCAAACAAATTGATGAGTTGGAAAATTCTATAAAAGAAAAAAACAAAAATTCTAACAAAGAATCATTATTCTATTTTGACCCAAACAATACAACTAAGAAACAATGGAAAAAATTAGGGCTTAATCAAAAACAAATAAAAATTATTAATAATTATATCTCAAAAGGAGGAAGGTTTTATGAAGCAAAAGATTTAAAAAAAATTTATGGTATATCTTCACAGCTTTACAAAAAATTAAAGCCGTTTATAGTTATAAATAAACCTAAATCTGAGAAAAATATATATAATTCATATAATAATAAAGACACATTATTTGATTTTAATCCAAATTTAATATCAAAAAATCAATGGCAATTGTTAGGTTTTTCCGAAAGACAAAGCAAAACCATAAAAAAATATCTCCGTAAAGGAGGACACTTTCATAATAAACAGGACTTGAAAAAAATTTATTTCATTTCTGATAGTATTTATGCAAGACTTGAGCCCTTTATTAAAATTCAAAACGAACAAAACAAACAAAGTGATACAATTCCAAAATTAATGTTTGATATTAATTCAGCCGATACTACTATGCTAATGCAGATAAAAGGAATTGGTAGTTATTTTGCAAATAGCATTGTTCGAAATCGAGCTTTTTTAGGAGGATATAATAAAAAAGAGCAATTATTAGAAATTTATGGTATGACCAAAGAAAAATATTCCCTTATTGAGCCTTATATATATGTTGATACCTCAAAAATTAAAAAAATAAATATTAATACTGCTGATTTTAAAACAATTAATAAACATAATTATATTACATATTCAGATACTAAGGCAATAATACATTTTAGAGAAGTCATGGGTGAATTTAAAAGTATTAATGATATTCTTAAATACAAATTATTACCTAAAAAACGTTTCAATAAAATTAAACCATATATAGTTGTAAAATAATTTTCTAAATTATTCGTTTTAAAAGGAAAAAGGGGAAAAATGACTATTTTAAAAAAAATATTAGATTAAATATGGAAAAAAAGGTTTTTTTTCTTATATTTATATGAAAAACACATCAAGGTTAATGTATTGAAAAACAAGCAATTAAATTTTGTATAAAAAATAATTATAATAATAAAAAAAAAATTTGAAAAACAAATTACTATTTAATAAATTTGCACCTTATTTTTTAGTAATATTTAATTAAACATAAATTATGATAGTTATTCCAATTAAAGACAACGAAAACATTGACAGAGCATTAAAAAAATTCAAAAGAAAATTTGAAAAAACAGGTGCTATTAAAGAACTTAGAGCAAGACAAGTTTACAGAAAGCCATCTGTTGTAAAAAGAGAGAAAAAAATGCACGCTATCTATGTTCAACAATTACAAGATAAAGCACAAAGCCTATAATCGGTTCAAATAGTTTAATAGTTTTTCCTCAATTATTGTAGCTTAGAATCGTAATATTTTTTCTTGTAAATATGCATAAATCGGCTTTTATTAATTACCTGAAATACGAAAAACACTATTCCTCTTACACAATTCGTTCATATAAAAACGATTTACAACAATTTTGTTCTTTTTGTGAAGATAATTATAAAGATTTTAATCCACTTTCAGCTAATCATAAGATTATCCGTAAGTGGATTATATTTTTAATGGAAAATAATATTTCTTCTCGTTCAATAGGTAGAAAACTTTCAACATTAAAAACATTTTATAAATTTTTAATAAGAGAAAAGATTATTGCAAATAATCCCTTAGATAAAGTTATTTCTCCAAAGATTGAAAAAAAATTACCAAGCTTTGTTGAAAAATCAAAAATGGATTTACTTCTCGATAATATAGAATTTAAAAACGATTATGAAGGTTGTAGAGACAAGTTGATAATAACTACATTGTATTTAACAGGAATTAGATTAAGCGAGCTGATAAATCTTAAAGAAAACGATATCGATTATCAAAAGCTTACCATAAAAGTATTGGGGAAAAGAAATAAAGAAAGATTAATACCTTTTAACAAAAATTTTCTAAATACTCTATACGATTATAAAAAAGTTCGTCAGGAACATGTTAGTCAACTTAAAACAAATACTAAAGATTATATTGACAATGAGTTTTTCTTTTTAACTCAAAAAGGAGAAAAAATGTATCCCAAGTTGGTTTATAGAATAGTGAACAAATATCTTTCTTTTGTAACAACCAATGAAAAGAAAAGCCCTCATGTTTTACGTCACACATTTGCTACACACATGTTAAACAATGGCGCAGATTTAAATGCAATAAAAGAATTATTGGGTCATGCCAATTTATCGGCAACACAAGTATATACTCATAATACATTTGAGAAATTAAAAAAATCATATAATCAAGCTCATCCGAGAGCATAACTAAAAGGAGGATTTAATATGCAAGTAAAAATTCATTCATTGAAGTTTGATGCAGATAAAAAATTAGAAGAATTTATTGAAAATAAAGTCAATAAATTGAATCAATTTTATGATGACATTATTTCAGCTGAAGTAATTTTAAAAGTAGACAAAGATCAAAGTCTAGAAAATAAGATTGCAGAAATAAAGTTAAAAATTTCCGGAACAGAATTATTTGCGAAGAAACAAACCAAAACCTTTGAAGAATCAACAGATACAGCGGTTGATGCATTGCGTCGTCAGCTAACAAAGTTTAAAGAAAAACAAAGAGGAAAATAAAAAAAAAAAAATCAAATTTTTTTTGTGGAATTATAAATTAATTTTATACATTTGCAAACCGTTTTACGAAAGTTCTTTTACAGGATTAAATATAAATAATAAAAGTTGCCGATGTAGCTCAGTTGGTCAGAGCAGCTGATTTGTAATCAGCAGGTCGTGGGTTCGAATCCCTCCATCGGCTCTTCTTTTATGTTTGGGGAGATACCAAAGCGGTCAACTGGGGCAGACTGTAAATCTGTTGGCTAAGCCTTCGGAGGTTCAATCCTCCTCTCCCC
>QMPG01000219.1 GCA_003648455.1 Bacteroidota bacterium | reverse complement strand
TTCACAAAATAATAGGCAGATTGAAAAAAAATAAAAAATATAGGGGAAAATTAGGTTTTTAACACAGTTCATTCTGAACTGGTTTCAGAATCTACTGATACCATGAAAGTTAAAGATTCCGATCCGTCAGCTGACGGACGGAATAACAAAAAAGACCTTTTTAGACTGGACTCATTTATTTTTTATACAATCATCAACTTTTGTAATTTCAATACCCGAAAGTTCAATAAAAAAATCATCACTTAAAACTTGCTCGTTGGTATACTCAGAAGGCTCAAAATGCAGTTTGTGATATCTGCCTTTAATACTTTTGTTTGCTTTAACGCAACAAGTTCTGGGTTTTTCACTATTTGCACTAATCATTGCTTTCCAGTAATAATCAACAACAAAATTAACTTTTGTATTATAAGCATTTGTGTTCTCAATTTTAAGTATTAGCCTTAAGGGGCTTTTTTTATTTAAAAAATTTGAGTGACTGTATTTATAATAAAAAATAACACCTTTCTCTTCCTGAAATTTTTGATATTTATATTTTGACTGTGAAAAACTGCCTGAAACAAAGACTAATAGAATAAAGGTACTTAGTAATAATTTTTTCATAATTATTTTTTTTATTAAGACAAAAGTATAAAGTAAACAGAAGAAATCTATAGTATTAAGAACGTAAAATATAATGAAACTAGTACTAAGAACAAACAACTTTTTTAAAAAAAATTTAATTTTTTAAATAAAAATTGTACATTTACAATGAATTAAATGTCTATTAATGATGAATAAATACATAATTGAACTTCTTAAGACTCATACACGAGTAATAATCCCTGATTTTGGAGCATTTATTGTAAAAGTTACAGAAGCCCCTGATGGTAGCGAGGGAAAAAGATCAATCAGCTTTAATGATTTTTTGAAATTTAACGATGGTGTTTTAATTAATCATATTATTAAAACTGAAAATGTTAATAAAACAGAAGCAGTTAAAAAAATTAAAGAATACATTAAAACTATTGAACAGGAATTTAGAAAAAACAATAAATATATTATTCCCGACTTAGGTGAGTTAAGTAAAGATAGTCGTGGTGGTATCAATTTCTCTGCTATAGATGAAAAGAAAGAAAAAGTTGAAGTGAAAAAGGTAGAAAAGAAAACAGTAAAAAAAGTTGAAACGAAGAAAGTAGAAGAGCCAAAGAAAGAAGTGATAAAAAAGGCTGATCCAAAAAAAGAAGAGCCTAAGAAAGAACCTGTTATCAAAAAAGAGCCTGTTGCAAAACCTACACCAAAAGTAGAAAAGAAAGTTGTTGCTACTCAAAATAAACAAGTTAGTACAACTACAAAAAAGAAAAATATTATTTTGCCTGTTGCAATAATAGTCGTTCTTGTGGCAGCAATTGCATGGTCAGTATATTATTTTGATGTTGTTCAAACAATTAATAATAAATATTTTGCCAAAACTGAAAAGAAAATTGTAGAAGTTGAAAAGCAACAACCTGAAAAAACAATTGAAACTATTATTGCTTCAGAGGAAACTACAGATACAACCGTTTCTGCAGTAGAAGAAGAGATTGTAGAAAAAGAAGAAGCAAAGCCGGTTGAGAAGAAACAAACACAAAAAGTACAAAAATCCAATGCGAGAAAATATTACCTTGTTGCTGGTAGTTTTAACATTGAGGCAAATGCTAAGAGTTTTATTGATAAACTTACCGAAAAAGGTTTTACTCCCGAATATATTGGAGAAAGAAATGGATTTTATACTGTTTGCTATTCTTCTTTCGATACCGAAAGAGAAGCTTATAATGAGCTTGAAAGAATGAAAAAACAAGAAATTGTTACTTGGGTATTGCATTATTAATAATATTCTAAAAATTTTTAAAATATCTCGAGGGCATTTTGCTTCGAGATATTTTTTTTGCAATAATTTAATTAAATTACCTTTGCAGAAAAATTAATACTTATGCGTAAGATTAAATTATTTAAAGAGAAAAAAACTAAGGTATTAACTTTACAAGCCTGGTTATTAATAATCTTAATCATATTTAATATTTTTATTTTATTTAAATATAAAACGTATTCTTTTTTGGCAACAAATAAGCCTGTTAAGGCTGAAATATTGGTTGTTGAAGGTTGGTTGCCCGATTATGCCTTAAAAGATGCTGTAAATGAATATAATTCGCATAATTATAAGTTTATTGTAACAACCGGAGTGCCATTATTAAAAGGATATTATTTGTCAGAATATAAAGACTTTGCTAATCTTTCAAAGCAGACATTAATAAAACTGGGCGTTGATGAAACAAAGATAATTGCAATTCCAACAAAAAATGTAAAGCGGGACAGAACTTATGCATCAGCAATTGCAGTAAAAAATTGGATTAACAATAATAAATTAAATATAAAATCAATTAATGTATATACCCTCGGCTCTCATTCTCGACGAACTTTATTATTATATGACGAAGCTTTTGACAATAAAATAATTATTGGTGTTTATGCACATAACAACAAAGATTTTGAAGATGATAAGTGGTGGACTACAAGTCAGGGTGTTAGGACAGTAATTGGTAATTTTATTGCTTACATATATGCAAAATTTTTCTTTTATCCATAAAAGGAAAAGGTTTGTAAAATATAGACCTTCCAGTGTCTGAAAGACCTGGAAGTGTCGGATTTATAAAGTTCATAAAGTTATAAAGTATAAGACCTGGAAGTGTCGGCTAAAAAAGAAGTGTTGAATTAAAGAAGTTGAAAATTATTATCAAAAAAACACAAAATGCAAAATTACGATATAATAATAATTGGCGGAGGACCTGCAGGATTAATGGCAGCGGGCAGAGCAGCAGAGTTGGGTGCTAAAACTATTCTAATAGAAAAAAATAACCGTATAGGTCGAAAATTAAGCATAACAGGTAAGGGGCGATGTAATATTACAAATACCATTGAATTAGCGGATTTTTTAAAACATTTTAATAATAACGGCAGATTTTTACGAAATTCATTTTCTTCATTTTTCTCAAACGATTTGATTGATTTTTTTAACAAGCTTGGTTTAGATACAATTGTTGAAAGAGGTGGAAGAGTATTCCCAAAAAGTGAAAAAGCTTTTGATGTGGTTGATGTTTTGAAAAGATGGTGTTATAAATCAGGAGTTGAGATAAAAAATAATTGTGAAGTTAAACAATTACTAGTAAATGACGAAAAAATTTATGGGGTAAAAGTATTTAATAAATCAGAAAATAGAACCATACAGTATTTTTCAAAAGTTGTGATTGTGGCAACAGGTGGAGTGTCTTACCCGAGAACAGGCTCAACAGGTGATGGTTATAGATTTGCAAAAGCTGTAGGTCATAAAATAATTCCTGTTCGACCCTCGTTAGTTCCACTTGAGGTTGAACAAAAATTCTGTACTAAACTAAATGAGCTGAATTTAAAAAATGTTACAGTAAGCGTTTGGGTAAACAATAAGAAAAAAACAGAGGCTTTTGGCGAACTCACATTTACTGATCTTGGAATTTCTGGACCAACAATTTTAACATTAAGTAAAACTGTTGTTGATGCTCTAAAAAACAACAATAAAGTGAAAATTAATATTGATTTAAAACCGGCACTCGACAATAATAAACTTGACGCACGCCTTTTGCGAGAGCTTAATAATAATGGGAAAAATCATTTTAGAGAAATTTTAAAATCTCTCTTGCCTTTAAAATTAATACCAATTTGTTCTGAACTTACAGGAATTCCAACAGATAAATTATGTAATCAGATTAGTGCGAAAGAAAGAAAGAAACTACGCGTTTGGCTTAAAGAATTTAGTTTAGATATTAAATCTGCCCGACCAATTTCAGAGGCAATTGTTACTGCAGGAGGTGTTGATTTAAAAGAAATTGATAAAAAAACAATGTCTTCTAAATTTATTAATAATTTGTTTTTTGCAGGTGAAGTGCTTGATATTGATGCAGATACAGGCGGTTATAACCTGCAGGCTGCTTTTTCAACAGGGCGACTGGCTGGAGAAGAGGCTGTAAAAAAATGTGAATCGTGAATTTGAGACTGATTATTTCGCTCTTTTTTAATTTTCAAAATCTCAAAGATTTGGAAAAATTAAATCAATCCTTGTTAGTGCGAGTCATGCCGAACTTGATTCGGCATCTCTTTGAACACAACGATTGGTGAATGAAAGTATTCTGATCCGCCAGCTGTCGGATCAGGATGACAGCCGGTGGACAGCATAACACGCAAATTTTGGCCGGCACTTGTTAATCAACAGTCACAAGCGAGGACGCTTGCGACAGCCGAGGAATTATGAGTTTTATAGCAAAGCAAGAATTTTACAAATAAGAAAACAGCAATTCAATAATCCTATCATTTTTTTATTCTTAATTGAGTTGAAAATAAACTATGAATAGTTCCCAAAATTTATTTATCTTTGTACGATAAAACGAAAATAGTCAAATTATTTAAAAATGAAGCAAAATAATTTAGAAACAAAAGAAACAATATTACAAGTAGCAAGTAAAATTTTTAAAAAATTTGGTTTCCAAAAAACTACTGTTGATGAAATAGCGAAAGCAGCTAGAAAAGCAAAAGGATCAATTTATTATTATTTTAAAAATAAAGATGAAATCTTTCAATCAGTTGTTGAAAAGGAATATCAACATTTAAAAGATGAATTATTAAAAGTTGTCAATAAAAAAGAAGATTCTTTTTATAAACTTAAAGATTTTTTTGTAACAAGAATAAAAATAATGTATGAATCACAAAATTTTAGTGAAATATTAAACAACGATTATTTTAAATATTTTCATTTCTCTCAAAATATTTCTAAAAAATTTAAAAATCAAGAAAAAATATTTGTCAAATCAATTTTAAGTGAAGGTGTTAAAAATGATGAATTGATAATAAATAACATAGACCTTTCAACACAAGCATTAATAATTGCATTTAACGGTTTCGAAAATCAATATCTTATTAAAAGAAATAGCATTGCATCTATAGAAAGTGAAATTAACGAAATTTTTGACATAATTTTTAACGGAATAAAAAGAAGATAATTTATTATGATAACAAATGTATTAAGTCGGGTATTATTAGTAAATCTGTTAGGATGGAAATTTGAAGGTGAATTACCTAAAATAAAAAAATATGTACTCATAGTAGCTCCTCACACAAGCGCCATGGATTTTTTAATTGGGCGTTTATATTCAACTGTTTTTTGTTTAAATATAAACATTCTACAAAAAAAAGAATTATTTTTTTTCCCACTTGGAAGCATTTTAAAATATTTAGGAGGAATACCTGTCGATAGAGGCAAAGATGCTAATATTGTTTTTCAACTTACCGAAAAATTTGATAGTAACGAGTATATGGCACTCGCTATTGCACCTGAAGGAACACGAAAAAAAGTAACTCATTGGAAGAAAGGATTTTATTATATTGCTCAAAAAGCTAATGTCCCTATTGTTGTTGCATTTATCGATTATAAGCGTAAAGTTGTGGGTATAAAAAAAGTAATAACACCATCAGGTAATATTAAGGATGATATGATTGAGATTAAAAATTGTTATAAAGATGTTACGGCAAAGATTCCTGAAAATTTTTCAATAGGTAATATTCAAGCAGAAGCTTAACCCGCTTTATTCATGCAAAAACGAAGTGAATTGCATGAATTAGCGATGGATAGTGGGAAGTAAAGCGGGAAATCCCGCATTAGAAGTACCCAAATTTGGGGTTTA
>QMPG01000218.1 GCA_003648455.1 Bacteroidota bacterium | reverse complement strand
AGGCTTTCCTGTTTTGCGTGACCATATAATTGTTGTTTCACGCTGGTTTGCAATACCAATACCTGCAATTTCATCAGAATGAATACCCAATTTTGCAATAGCTTCGGTGGCAACTGCCAATTGCGACGACCAAATTTCAATAGGATTATGCTCAACCCATCCAGGCTTTGGAAATATTTGTTTAATCTCCTTTTGAGCTATTGAACAAATATTTCCATCATGATTAAAAACAATGGCACGGCTACTGGTTGTTCCTTGATCTAAGGATAAAATATATTTTTCTTTCATGGTAAGATAATTATTAAGCCAAAGATAAGGTTTTTAGTTAAACCTTAAAATCCGCAAGTATATTTGTAGCGAGAAGTCATAATGTGCATTAGTATTGATTTAGCGCAGATGCTATTGATGCCCTTCAACAAATTGTATTATCTCATCAACAAACTCTTCTGGTTGGTTATTCATGGGCGAATGACTGCTCTTGTTGAAAATAACCAGTTTTTTATCCTCAGATCCTGTCAATTTAAAAGCGTTGCGACCAAGTGCAGGAGGTACGATAAAATCGTATTTTCCCCATAACAGCAGCGTGGGGATGGTTATTTTGCAAAGTTTGTCGGAGTAAGATGCTGTTTCAATTTCGTTGTAAAACGAATTATTTAAAACGTAAAACCAGCTCCCCGATACAGCAGCAGTAAGAAAATCCTCATGGTAGAAAATGCCTGCATCACGCCATGTAACCGATTGAGGCTTTTGAGTGATGTCATCTTTAAACAAGTATTTTTGGGCAATACGGGCTTTTTTATTAAGCTCTCTCCCTTCGGTGATTGAAATGTTGTTAGTGTCAATATTTTTTACCTGTTCTATAAGTTCTTCCCACTTTTCTGTACTGTTTCCTAGGTTAATTTGTTCATTTCCATCTTTTATGATTTTACCAACCACTTCAATATTTACTTTTGGAATGTCATATGCCCCATCCACCTCTATCCATCCTTTTAATTGATGCTGATAGTTGTTTTTAAGCAAAAAAGCGGTTCCAAGTTCGCCACCCCAGCTGTGCCCAAGTAAAAAGAGTTTTATATTGTTACCGTATTTATGTTTTAGCACTAAAATAAGAGCTTGCAGGTCTTCTGCCATCAGGTCGATGGTGATATCGTTCGCTGAAAATTTTCCTTCCGAAAGACCTTGTCCCCGTTGGTCCCAATAAACCATAACGTATCGTTTTTCTAGTTCTGCTGCCGCATTGCCCTGCCTCATTTCCAAACCATTGTCGCCGGGTCCACCATGCAGCGTAATGATAAAAACATTATTTTGTTTGCTTCCGTAAAGGTAAGCCGGAATGTCTGCACCAGCGTGTCGTACATAAAAAATATCCGATATATTATTGTTATCTTCTTTTTTACACCCTGATGCAAAAAACAGAGCATAGAAAAGTATAGTAAAACTTATAATAAAATGTACAGGTTGAATTGTTTTCAGCATAGTTATTTATTTTTTATTAAATTTAAAATTCAGCCCGATATCGAAACTCAGTAATGGCACAAAACCAGTGTTGTAGTTAAACAATACCATAATGTTGGTATTAAAATGCCACGACTGTATCCAATAATGATTTATCATCTTGCCGGTTCCGAGAACTACAACCGGAGCAAAATAAGTTCTTCCTGCCCATGAAACCGATTTAACATTATTCATATTATCCACCTCATAAGTTTTGGGATACACGGAACGGTAAACTCCAGGTCCGAGTCCTATTGTATTAATACTTCGTTTAGATGGTTTTACAATCCGATAATTTAAGGTGTAATAATTAAAAACTGCAATATGGCTGTGCGGATGCCAAAAAAAGCCTATGTCGCCCGCCACGATCAACTGCTTTACAATTAGATCTGTTATTGATTTTCTCTTATTCTTTTTAAAACACTTTTTTTGATTCACTACATACTCTACACCTGCTTTAACACCCGGTTTAATCAGCATATTACCATAGTATGAAAGGCTGACAGTAATTTTGTTATAAGACATATCAGCATTCTGGGCAACAGTATCTGAAATTATAAACACAGTTAAACAAAAAGCAATAGCAGTTTTAATAGTCATTCTGTTTCTTTTTATTGGAAATATTTTTTTGATGCGATTTCAATTTTATTCCACCATACATAATACCCAAAGTTAACAGTGTGAACAGTCCTTCTCCAAGCGGTGCATTACCTCCATTTTGATTTCCATTTTGACTGTGTCCACCAGAAGGCGGCGGCGGAGGATCCTGACAAAAAACAGTAGTAAATGTAAATGACATAAAGATAGTTAATGCTATTACGAGTAATTTTTTCATTGTTATGATGTTTTTAATTAATATATAATTTGGTAGTATAAACTTGTTCGAAATCCACTACTCTTACAATGGCAATGCCTTTAAATCCTTTCATATTAATGAGTTTAGAAGTTGTGTGCTGCATGGTTACCATAGTTAACAACTGCCCACTGACGTTGTAAATAAAAATATCGGCGGTAACAGGATCTTCAGTTTTAACGACAACAGTTCCCCGATTGTTAAAAGCATGTATTGAGTTAATGCATTCCGTTTCATTAATACCTACAGGAGAAAAATGAAGTGAAAACCGTTGTTCGGCATCCCCGTCTTCGGAAATAAAATAATAAACCGGATTTTGATTTAAAAGTTGAGTTTTCCCAGATTTGTTGTCTGTTAAATAGATGTTGGTTTCTGGTATTAAATCAGAAATATTTTCAGCCTTAAAATAGTAGTTTGAAGCACTGTTCTTAACAAAGCCAAAAGAAACAAACTCTGTTTGCGAAAGAGCAGGCAGCGTATTTGTTGATAATTTTTTATCGTCGGCTATCGAATAAAACTGTGGGGCATAACCGGGTAAAAATTCAGCATCGTATTGAATATCAAATCCAGTAGTGGCATCCGGAATGATTTTTATAATACTTTCCTGAGCTGTATTTTGTTCTGTATCGAAAACCGTAAATTTAATGGTGTTAGCCAGAGTTTCTTTTAACCAGTTTGAGGTAATGTTAGTACGGTCGGAAGCATCGATAACAAGCGATCCCGTTGCTGTATTAACATGAACCATGAATCCTTGCATGGCAGGTATAACGCCTGTTCCAGAAGAGACATCCACATAGCTAGCACTTTCTTCTTTCCATATTTTAGCTATGGGATCAATATTTATTAAACTCCAATTGGTTTTGTTCCAGTATAATGCACTGGGATAGGGATTGCCGAGCAGGTGCCATCCGGGTGATGATTGAGAAGTTGTATAAGTAAGTCCGCTAATCGTGTTGTCTTCAAAACCGGGTTCGCCAATAAAGGATCTTGTTAAGTTAATACCAGACGCAATAAAATATCCTTTTCCGGTTTGGAAAGTTGTTTCAAACGATGAATTCCAAGCTCCCTGACTGTTTTTACTATTTACCCAAACACTGTTTGTTTCATCCCACTGGTAGAAATCTTCGTTCACTGTGGGTGGGTTAGATACAAAACCGGGTTGAATATTCTGGTTTTTTACAGGTGAAGCGATAAAGTGCCATCCGTGAAGGGCATTAGTCCAAGCTGTAAAATAACGCTCAAAAACAGGTGTGCTTCCAACAGAAAGTTGCAGGAACTTACTATCGTTGAAAATAATGGAACCTGCAGCCGATGCCGTTGTTTCTACTGTGAAAGTATTGGCTGGTGCCAGATGCGAAACAACCGGATAATGTGGTTTTCCAGTGGGAATAACAGCATCAGTATAGCCTGAAGGCGGATTACCGCCATCCCAGTTGCTGCCGTTCCACCAATTTTCGTCAACACTGCCGTTCCATAAAACTGATCCGCTGTTTTTAACCGTAATGTACAAATCGTCGAGGTGTATGGTATCTCCATCGCTGTAACTCAGGTCATGAAAACCGAAATAATAGGTTCCTGTTGAAGAAGGAGTAAACGATTCGTATCGTAGTTCATAACCCGAAGAAGCTTCGGTAACAGAGCTGTTTATCATGTTAGTCATTCCTATAGAAGATGCTTCAGAACCGTATTTTATTTCCAGTTCTTCGTCCCATCCCGATTGGTACATAAATCCAAGCTCGTATTCGGTATTTCCCATAAGTTGTATTCCTGGAGTAAAAAACCAGTCGTCCATATCAACCATGCCATTAGCACCAATACGCAACGAGTTATTGCCCGAAAAAGGAGACGAAGTACTAGCCTTCCATGTTACAAAATCATCGTTAGTATTTTCTAATCGTGCGCCAACAGGCAATGCCGGTGATGTTTCCGTATCAAAACTTTCAAAAAAGGGCGTTGCTACAGCTGGTGAAGAGGTAAAAAAGGTATGTGAGCCCACCCAATCACTTTTGCTGCCACTTCCACAATCAGCCCGTACATACCAATCATAACGGGTGTTGGCAGCCAAACCACTTAATCCATATGGTTTTGATCCTGTGTTTATTGTAGTACCCTGCCCTTGTGTAAATCCTTCGCTGCCATACTCAATATCCCACGAAGTAGCGCTACCGTTTTCCGTCCAGTTTAAACTAACCGAAGTGGTGGTATAACTGCTTTCATTTTGTGCTTCGGGAGGTAAACATGCAGGTGCTTCTCTTACATCAATTTTATCGATGGCCATGTCGGAAGTTTCGTAACCAGTAGTGCCCTTTATTTTAATAATTACATGGCTATTTCCGCCATAATTTTTCAAATAGAGCATTTTTTGATGCCAGTCGCTTCCTCTGTCACCGGTTTTTGTCCAAAGTTCCGTCCAGTTGGCTCCATTATCGGTGGTAGCCAATATCTGTAACGTACCCATGTAATAACCGTTCATGTTATAATAAAACGAAAATTGAGGTATAGTAACTCCTGAAAAGTCAAATTCTAAAACAAGATTTGCCTCTTTTTGAAAATTATTTGTTGATTCGAGATAAAGGTAATACGAACCGTCATAAGCAGAGGATGGACCTGTGCTAACTGTTGGTGTCGAGCCGCTTTGTCTGGTAAAATCCAAATCGTCGAAAGCAAACTGATGCCAATCACCAATACTGCTCTCAAAGCTTTCGGTATAAGGATAGGAAGTTATTGTGTTGGGATTAGATTCGGTTTGAAAGGTTCGTTTGACAGTCCAGTCCGAATGAGAACCGTTATAACATACCGAACGAACATACCAGTCGTATAAAGTTCCAACCTGAAGCGTATTGAGGCTAACGGTTTTTGAGGTTGTGGTTACATACGCTTCTCCGGTAGTATCTGTTCCAGCATCTACCACACGTAAATTCCAAGTGTCGGCAACATTATCTGTCCAATGTAGGTCAGCTTTTAAGAAGTCAATATTATTTTCGCTTAGTGCCGAAGGAGCTGTACATTGATAATCAAAAATATGAATATCATCGATATACCAACCGCTACGAGTAACTGATCCGTCGGAAGTAAACTGGAAACGAATTTGAACGTTTGCAGTTTTGTAGTTTTTAAGCTCAAACAGCTCTTTTTTCCACCAGGTGTTGTCAGGGGTTTGGCTTCCTGTTCCCCATGTTGAGTAACTGTCTTCATCAAAGTATCCGCGTGAATCGTAGTTGGATGCGCTCCCAAAATAGGTTGTCGAAGGAAGACTTACAAAAGTTGAACCGCCATCGGTTGAAATTTGTATATAACATTTATCGTAACCTCCTTCTGACTTGGCTATATGCCAAAATTCCAACACCGGATTAACGGTTGATGATAAATCCAAGAAACCAGTTTCAGTAAGTATATT
>QMPG01000217.1 GCA_003648455.1 Bacteroidota bacterium | reverse complement strand
TTAAATTTATCTCTCCAGGCTTCGACAAGCTCAGCCCCCGGTTCGCTCGGATAAACAGCATTCCAAAGTTCTTCGGGAGAAAGATAATTGTCAACGAGCTTTTCCTCACCCGTTTTCATACAGATTTGATAAATCTCTTTTCCGTTGGTTGAGTAAGTATAATCTAAATTTAATTTATGGGCGTAGAGTTTTGCTTGTGCCACACCTTCGCCAACTTCCAATTTATCGCTTTTGGCTTCAACAACAGCAAGTTTAATTCCCTTATAAACCAAAATATAATCGGCAATCAATGGCTTTTTTCTGCCACCGCCAACTTGTATTCTACCATCTGTAATTTTACAAACATTGCGTTCGCGAAGAATTTTTGAACCTTCCAAAACGCCCCAACCGTTGGCTTTTAGTTTAGGATCTATTAATTCAGCTCTTGTTTCAGCTTCGTTCATAGTTAAATTTTTAATAGTTTTTGATTAAATCAAAACTCAATCAAGAAAAATAAAATACATACCCCTTTAATTACCAGTATATTATAAACAAATGTTAATAAATACAACGCTCTCAATCAAAACCCAATCAAGAACTTTTAAATTATTGCAAATTGCTGTTCAATAACTTCTGGATATTGTTGCCATATTTCACCGTCAATCTCTTTCCCGTTTAACTTTTTATTTCTCTTTACTTTGTCTGCTCCCCAAGTTCCCCATTGTTTAAAGAAAAACGCAACATCTTCTTTTTCACATTGTTGTTTTATATTCACAACCCATTCTTTTTCCATTGGTCTTGCTCTGTTTCCACTTTCGCCACCAACAATTACCCAATCAATATTTTCTAAATTAATTTTGCCCAAATCTTCAAGCAGTGGCTCTACAGAAAGAAATAATACACTTGCTTGCAGTTGTCTTAATTTATCAATTCTTGGCAATCCTTCTCTACGATTGTCAACAGTTACTCCAAGCCAGATATTTTTAGGAATTTCTCTTTGTGAAAAATACTGATACATTTTGTCTGCTCTCTTGGTCAAAACTTGGTAAGTATGGTGTGGTGTTTCTTCAATTACGTTAATTATTTTGTTTAAATAATCTACGGGCATATTCTCATGGAAAATATCACTCATTGAATTAACAAAATATACGGTCGGCTTTTTTCTTTTAAAGGGGTCGTTGAGCCTGCTTGGAACGGTGTTAAATTTAAAACCATTTTCATAGCCTTCTACACCCATTGCCTGTAAACGAATTGCCATTGTTTCGGCATAGCAATTTTTACATCCTGAACTAATTTTAGTACAACCAGCCGATGGATTCCAGGTTTGTTCTGTCCATTCAATTTTATGTGCCATGATTAAATGTTTTTTCTTCTTCTTCCGTGATTTTCAACTGCTGATATAGTTCTGCGTTCTTCTTCTTTTCCCTTGTCCCACTTCCAGCAAAACCATCAAAGTATATGGTTTTCCAATAAGGAAATTTTTTCATGATAGTAAGGTAAGACCATACATATTTTGAAAATGCTTCCAGTTTCTTTTCAGTCCATGGACCTCCCCAATCACCGGAAGGCTCATTTTCTACGTTGTTGCTATTCCAGGTCATTTTTATTCATTTGTTTATATCTTTTCCCATTGTCTGAATTAAGATTTTTTGGATTGGTTGATTTTAGGATTATTTTTTATGTATTCTTTATTTTCGGGATGATTTACATTATAAACTCTTTTAAATTGCAGACTTTTTGATCCAAAATTAATGAGTAAACCAATGGGTAAATTGTAAGCCTGACAGTAATTCATCGCCTGTGCCAAATGCACATCTTCCAATTGAATTAATGCTTTTATTTCTACCATAATATTATCTTCGACAAAAAAATCGACACGCCTTGTACCAATGTCAATACCTTCGTAAAAAATTGACATTTCCATTTCACGCTGATAACTCAAACCTTGCTTTTCAAATTCAATTACCAAAGCGCGTTGATAAATTACTTCTTGAAACCCATTACCAAGTGCTGAATGTACCTTCATAGCACAACCAATTATTTTATGTGTTAAATCTTCGTGTTTCATATTAATTGTCAGAATTAGGATTTTTATGATTTGTTTATTTTAGGATTTTTATACTCCAAATATATTCTGAAATTTTAATTTTTTATTTCTGTTTATTCATCTCATTATATTTTTTCATCATATTATCCTTTTTTTCTGTCTGCATTAGGATTTGTTGGATTAGATAATTTTAGGATTGCTTTTACTCTTTCCATAATTAATCTTTTTTTTAATCCTATCATCCTTTAATCTTAAAAACCATAATTCCGACAATTTACAACTCTCCATTAAACGCTTTTTGTAATATACTCTTTTTTAATTCTTCCAAATCACCCAACTTTTGCTGATAAACAACTTCTAATTTTTTGGTTTCTGAAGAAAGTTTATCAAGTTTTTCAACGATTTGTTTTTGTTGTTTTAATGATATTTCAGGAATAATAAAGTTACGTAAAGCTGTTAAAGAAACTGTTCTTTGAGCTGTGCCTGTTGCTGTTTCATTTGCCTGTTTTATAGCTTGTGGAGACAAAATCCAATAAAATAGCCATTTGCTATTTATATATTTTTTTGGTCTAATTAATCCAATATGTCTTTGAAAACAAAATTCAAATTCTGTATCTATAAGAACAGGAATACCATAAGAACCTGTAACTGTATATAAAACATCGCCTTTTTTTGGTTTTCGTTTTGCTTTTATATTTTCAAAATACTCAATGGGGACAAAAAATGTATTTGAAAAATCAATTTGATACTGCTCTTTATCAATATTTGATATGGTAATAAATGGAATACCTGTTTTTGTTTTAGGAGGTGGCATATGGTCACCATCAGCAATATCAAGAGTTATTTTAGAAAGAGTTGTTTCATTCCACATTTTATCCTTATTCTCAAATACCCCTTGCAAATAACTCTCAAAAAGTTCCTTGGCATTTTTAAGGTTTTGTTCGGCATTATTTCGACTTCGCTCAATAACCGAAAAGGCTTTATCTAAAATAGATACTATGCGTTTTTGTTCGGGGAGTGGGGGGATGGGGATTTTATATTCTTGTAAATCCTTTATTTTTAAATTATTAATATTTATACCGTCAGTTAATTCAGAAATATATGTTTTGTAATTATCAGAAATCATAGAATAAAACAAATATCTTGACAATATTTCTTTACTTGGGTTTATCTGACCAATAAAACCACCAAACGCATAATCATAACTATTATCAATTAAAGCGACCTTACCTAAATGACTCTTACTTCCACTTGAAAAACAAATTAATAATGAACCGTTTTTTAATTTATACTTATCTTGAATTGAAAAATCATTTCTCAAATATTTTAATTCAGAAAAATCAAGACTACTCTTTTTTAAATTTATGTTGGTTGCTCTTAATACAATATTGTTTGAAAATTCAACTGCATCTTTTCCACTATAAGTTAATCCTCGTTGAATTTCACAAACCTTACCCAACTTTTTTATTTCCCAATCCTTCGGCAGGCTCAGTGCATCGTCCTTTTTCATAACATCTCCGAAATTGAGTTAATAATAGTGACGGAATCTTTGTCCATTTTAGTAAAAGCAAACCACTTCTTTCCCAAGTCTTTTAATGATGCACCAATGTGATATACTTCATTTTGGTCGATAATCAAGAAGCGGTCGTGGGTTTTGCCAAATTGCTTTAGTTTAAGTATTGGGTATTGTTTGTTGAATTTGTCGGTATCCTGTTTTAATTGTTTCGATATGGTTTTGGTAAATATTACGCAATTTACCTTTTTGTCTTTTTTAGAGAATAGGTTTAATACCGTGTCGTCCACATAATTGTCAATCAATACAATGCTTTTTTTAGCCGAGCGAACGATATCGGAAACCAGTTTGTAGGCATCAAAAATCTGCCCATCAAAAAACACACCTTGGTTTGGTGGCAGATTGGTGTTAAGTTGTAAATCTATCTTATTAATTTTATCGGATAGTACATCTACTTTATCTTCAACTCTGTCGATGCGTTTGTTTACTGTGTATCCTTTTAACAAATGTTCACTCAAAACCTTTGTTGCCCAAATACGGAATTGTGTACCCTGTTTTGACTTTACTCTATAACCTACCGAAATAATTACATCAAGATTGTATATTTTTATTTTTCTGCTTTGTGTTTTTCCTTCAATAGCACCGTGCTGAGTGGTTAGTAAGAAATCCTTACATACCACTTCTTTGTCTAATTCTCCTTCTTTAAAAATATTACCTATATGTTGTGTAATAGCCACTCTATTTCTGCCAAAAAGTGTCGCCATTTGCTCTTGAGAGAGCCAAACGGTTTCTTCTTCAATTTTTACCTGTAAATGAATAGCTTCGTTGTTTGCTTGATATAGTATTATTTCGTTTTTCATAACATCTCCGAAATTGAGTTAAGAATTTCAGCACTTTCTTTATCCAAATCAGCCATATTTTTCAAGATCTCTTTTGGTTTACGCAAAGGTGCTTCTTCTGGTGTATTTGGGTTTTTAACGGAAAGGTCAAAGGTTGTTTGGTCAATATCTTTTAAGTTTACCGTCCAAGAGTTTTCACTTTCCCCTTCGGCTCCGCTCAGGGCAAGTTTTTGTAATTTTATAAATTCGGCTAAATCCTTTTCGTTAAGAGGATTTGTTTTGCCTAAGTTTCTATCTAAGTTGAGTTGGTAGAACCAAGTCTTTTGAGTTTTCTTTCCTTTTTCAAAAAACAGCACAACTGTTTTTACTCCTGCACCTGTAAATGTTCCGCCAGGTAAATCTAGTACAGTGTGTAAATCGCAATTGGTTAATAGTTCTTTTCGCAAAGCAACTGAAGCATTATCGGTATTGCTTAAAAATGTATTTTTAATTACAACGCCTGCTTTTCCGCCAGCCTTCAAAATTTTAATAAAATGCTGTAAAAATAAACTGGCAGTTTCGCCTGTTTTAATTGGGAAATTTTGTTGAACTTCGGCTCGCTCTTTTCCTCCAAATGGCGGATTAGCCAAAACAACATTGTAGCGGTCTTTTTCTTGAATGTCACTTAGGTTTTCGGCAAGTGTGTTTGTATGAATAATGTTTGGGGCTTCTACACCGTGCAAAATCATATTCATAATGCCAATAATGTAGGCAAGCGATTTTTTCTCTTTTCCGTAAAAAGTTTTTTTCTGTAAAGTTTCAATTTTAGAAGTAGATAGTCCTTTTGTGTTAAGATAATCAAATGCTTCAACCAAGAAACCGGCAGAACCAACAGCACCATCATAAATGGTTTCTCCAATTTTTGGGGCAACAACCTTTACAATGGTTTTAATCAATGGGCGTGGTGTGTAATACTCTCCACCGTTTCGCCCTGCGTTTCCCATATTTTTAATTTTGCCCTCGTAAAGATGGCTCATTTCGTGCTTTTCAGCATGGGTTCTAAATCGCAGTTCTTCAATTAGGGTTGCAACTTCTCGCAGATTGTAACCGCTCTGAATTCTGTTTTTCAGTTCACTGAATATTTCACCTATCTTGTATTCGATGGTGTCAGCACTATCGGCATCGGTTTTAAACTTTTTCAGGTATGGAAATAATTCACCATTTACAAAGTCCACAAGGTCATCACCGGTCATGGCATTATGATCAATTTTCCATTTTTCAGGCGGTAGCTGAGCTTGTCGAAGCTTTGGTGCTGCCCACGTTGTCCATTGGAATTTAGGTTCAATTATTTTTTCATAGGTTTTTCCGGATAAAAGAGCTGCTGTCCCCTTGTCTTTTTCCAAATCGTCAAGATATTTCAGAAATAAAATCCAAGAAGTTTGTTCTACATAATC
>QMPG01000216.1 GCA_003648455.1 Bacteroidota bacterium | reverse complement strand
TGAATTGCATGAATTAGCGATGGATAGCGGAAAGTAAAGCGGTAAACCCCGCATTAGAAGTACCCAAATTTGGGGTTTTAAAAACACCAAATTTGTTGGTAATTCTTAAGCGTAGAAAAATTACGAATTTTTCGGGTTAAATTGTAAATTACTTATATCTGATATGAAAAATGTTGTATTCGTTACGTTAATTTTTTTTTCCACACAATTATTTTCACAAAAAATAACAATAAGCGGTTTCGTTCAAGATGATAAATCAGGCGAAAAACTTATTGGTGCTAATGTTTATGATTTGAATTCATTAAAAGGGACAATAACAAATAATTTCGGATTTTATAGTTTAACATTACCGGCAACAGATTCTGTAAAAATAATTTTTTCATTTATTGGTTATCAAACACAAAAAAAAGACCTTGCTTTAAAAAAAGATTTCAGTTTAAATATTTATTTACACGCAGGCAATCTGTTACATGAAGTTGTTGTAACCGATCAAAGAATAAAACCAATAGAACAAAGAGATGAAATGAGTATTGTATCAATACCCATGAAACAGATAAAGACACTTTCTTCACTTGGTGGCGAAACAGATATAATGAAAGCCTTGCAATTAATGCCCGGTGTGCAATCGGGTAATGAAGGAACCAGTGATTTATATGTTCGTGGTGGAAGTCCGGATCAAAATTTGATTCTTCTTGACGACGTTTCTTTATATTATATTAATCATCTTGGCGGTTTCGTTTCTACATTTAATACAGATGCTCTAAATTCAGTAAAATTAATAAAAGGAGGTTTCCCTGCAAGATATGGAAGCCGGCTGTCTTCTGTTCTCGATATTCGTATGAAAGAAGGCAATATGAAAAAATTTCACGGACAAGGAACAATGGGATTGGTTTCTTCAAAAATTTCATTAGAAGGACCTGTTAAAAAAGATACATCTTCATATATTATTTCGTTTCGCCGATTCTTATATGATATATTTTCACGTCCCATAAGTAAAATGGCTTTTAATGGTGTTTCTGTAGGATATAATTTTTATGATTTTAATGCAAAAATAAATTATAAACTATCTGATAAAAACAGATTGTATTTAAGTTTTTATTTAGGAGACGATAAGTTTATTACAAAGTTTAAAGACAAAAGTAAAGAAAACGTTGCAAAAAATGCGTTGAAATGGGGAAACATACTTGGAGCATTACGGTGGAATCATCTTTATAATCGTAAATTATTCAGTAACATAACATTAAGCTATACCAGATATAAGTATTTAACAGAATTTTCTTATAAAGATAAGTCAAACCAAGATAACATGGAATCTTATAATAATTTTTATTCCGGTATTAATGATATAAATGCTAAATTTGATTTTGAATATTATATTATACCGAGGTATAAAATAAAATTTGGAATAAATAATATTTATCATACTTTTCAACCGGGTACGATTAATTATAAACAATCGGGCATACAGCTATCAACCAATATTGATACAAGTTTCGGTAATTATTCCATCAATGCTTTTGAGAATTCAGCCTATCTTGAAAATGAGATAAGTATAAGTAATAAATTTAATTCAAATATAGGCATACGCACATCAAATTATATTGTAAACAAAAAAAATTTTTACTCAATTGAACCCAGAATATTATTTAGTTATATAATAACCGAAAACATGTCGATAAAGCTGTCGTACTCAGAAATGCAACAATATGTTCATTTGTTGACAAGTTCAAGCGTAGGTATGCCAATTGATTTATGGGTGCCTGCAACAAAAAAAGTTGTTCCTGAAAAATCACAGCAAATAGCCTTTGGTATATCAAAATCTTTAAAAAATTTTAAATATGAATTATCTGTAGAATCTTATTATAAGAAAATGCACAACATGATTGCATACAAAGAAGGATCAAGCTATTTTGGCACATCTCAAGATTGGCAAGATAAAGTAGAAACAAACGGGAACGGTGAATCTCTTGGGATAGAGTTTTTGTTACAAAAAAAAGAAGGTAAAACAACAGGTTGGATAAGTTACACACTTTCAAAAACAACCCGCCGGTTTAATAACATTAATAATGGAAAAACCTATCCTTATAAATATGACCACAGACATGATATAAGTATTGTATTTAATCATAAGTTAAAAGATAATATTGATATTTCGGCAACTTGGGTATTTAGCACAGGCAGTCCTATTACTCTTGCAATAGGCAAATATTATATGATAGATGACAATGACAATGATAACCCTGCGTTTATTTATGAAGAAGCAGATATATACGGAAGTAAAAATTCGTTTAGGATGCATAGCTACCACAGGTTAGATGTTTGTATAATTTTTTATAAAAAGAAAAAATGGGGCGAACGCACTTGGAGTATTAGTGTTTATAATGTTTATAATAGACAAAATCCATATTATTATTATTTTGATTACGATTATGATAATGACGGCAATCAAATAGGCAACGACCTTAAACTATACCAGCAAAGCCTGTTCCCAATTATACCATCGGTAAGTTATAGTTTTAAGTTTTAATTAATTTTGGATATACATTTAGTTTTTTTTATTCCTAAAATCAGTAAGTTGATTATAATTTAATTTATTTTTGACTTTGTTCTATCATATATTTTCAATAAAAAATAATGAGTCCAGTCTAAAAAGCAAGTATTTACTTATTTGTCATTCTGAACTGGTTTCAGAATCTGCTGATACCATGAAAGTTAAAGATTCCGAAATAAATTCGGAATGACAAAAAAGACCTTTTTAGACTGGACTCATTACTAAATAATTTTAATAAAGAGTTAAATAATTATTAATTTAGCTCTTTATTTTTTAACCTAAAGTTCATCTATGATTAAAACCGATTTTAAAAAAAACATAAACAAAAAATTACTTAAGAAATTAATATTAACAACCTATGTAGTTCTCTTTCTGTTAGCATCTTGCAGGAAACCCATTGACATGGATTTACATAATATTAAAAGCAAACTTGTTGTCAATAGTTTATTTTCGCCGGATAGTTTATTTAAAGTAAATATAACAAAAGATATATCTCCTTTGAAATGTATTCAGAATTATAATAATTATATTGATGCTAAAGCAACCGTTTTGTTGTATGAAAACAATAATTTTATTGATACATTAAAATTTATTAAAAATGGGGATTACATATCAACGTTTAAACCAAGTGTTAATAATGATTATAAAATTGTTGTAGAAGCACAGGGTTATACCACAGTAGAAGCACATAACGATATTCCGAAAAAAATTCCCATTACTTCAATAAGCAAAGAAAGAAAAGAAGGTTTAGAAAGTGGTTATGCATGGTATAATATATATATAAATTTTAAAGATCCTACAGAAGAAAAAAATTATTATTTATTAAGAGGCGTGCCACAATATATTGATTTCTGCGAACTTTCATCAGAAGACCCTGTTATTAGTAAATGGGATGAGTATAATAGTAAATTATTTGTTTTTGACGATGAGTTATTTAACGGGAAAAGCTACCAAATTACATTAAAGGGTCTTGTTGATGAAGGGAGACTTGATTATGATTATATGGACAGCTTGAAATATTTAGCCTTTAATCTTCATTCAATAACAAAAGAATTTTATTTTTATGCAAAATCTTGTAATTCACAAGGAGAAGTTGGCGATGAACTATTTGACTTGTTTCAGCAAGGTCTTTCAGAGCCTGTTCCTATTTATACAAATATAGAAAATGGTCTTGGAATATTTGCAGGATATTCGGTCTCATCTGATACTGTCAGGTTTGAATAAAGAGAGATTAGAAATGGGGGATTAAAAAAGAAACAAATATCAGGCAAAAACAAAACATACAGATGAAAAAGATATTATTTACAATAGTTCTTATCGTAATATACACAAACACATTTTCTCAACAACACACAATAAGCGGATATGTTGAAGACGCTAATACCGGGGAAAAACTCATTAATGCAAATGTTTTTTCATCTCAAATATATAAAGGAACAGTTACAAATAATTATGGTTTTTACAGTTTAACTTTACAAAGCAAAAAAGTAAGGCTTAACTTTTCATATATTGGGTATCAAACCATAAGCAAAGAAATCAGCTTAACAAAAGATACAATTATAAATATTTTACTTGAGCAAAACACTGAACTTGAAGAAGTGTTAGTTGTCGAAAACAGGTCGGAAAGAATGTTAAAAAGCTCGCAAATGAGCCTTGTTGAAATGCCTATACAAACAGTAAAACAACTTCCATCGTTTATGGGCGAGACAGATGTTTTAAAAACATTACAACTAATGCCCGGAGTTAACTCCGGCAGCGAAGGCTCAAGCGGATTGTACGTAAGAGGCGGAGGTTCCGACCAAAACCTTATTTTGCTTGATGGTGTGCCGGTTTACAATGCCTATCATCTATTTGGGTTTTTTTCTGTTTTTAACGGCGATGCCATAAATAATATTAAGCTTTTTAAAGGAGGATTCCCTGCCGAATACGGTGGCAGAACATCTTCAATACTTGATATTAGAATGAAAGAAGGCAATAATAAAAAAATAAAAGGAGAAGGCTCAATAGGATTAATAGCCTCAAAATTTTCTATTGAAGGTCCAATAAAAAAAGACAAAACATCGTTTATTGTCTCAGGCAGAAGAACTTATGTTGATGTGCTTGCAAGACCATTTATTGAAAAATACGCAGATGGAGCCGTTGTTGGTTATTATTTTTATGACCTTAATGCAAAAATTAATCATAAATTTTCCGATAAAAGTCGTTTGTTTTTAAGTACATACGTGGGTGATGATACTTATTATTCAAAACTTAACGAAGACGGTTATGATGGTAATCTTAATCATTATATAACAAAATCGAAAGACAGATTAGGCTGGGGAAATTTTACAAGTTCATTACGATGGAACTATGTGCTCAACAATAAATTATTTAGCAACACAACAGTTACTTACAGTAATTTTAATTTTTATACAGAGCAGGAGCACTACCAAGAAACAAACAAAACAGTTGATGAAATTAAAGATTATACAAGTAAATATAGTTCGGGTATAAAAGACCTTGCAGGTAAAATTGATTTTAATTATATACCCAATCCCAATCATTATATAAAATTTGGTATAAACCATATTTATCATACATTCAAACCCGGTGTTTCTGTAAGTAAATTCAACAGCACACAAGATGCAATTAAATTAGACAGCACCTACGGTAATTCAAACATTTATTCAAACGAGCTGGCTGCCTATATTGAAGATAATATAAAAATAGGGCAATTGTTTAAAATGAATATAGGATTACGATATTCAGGGTTTTATGTAAACAGAAAATATTATTCGGCATTTGAACCACGAGCCTCAATGAGTTTTCTTATAAGTGAAAAATTATCAATAAAAGCATCATATTCGCAGATGAATCAATATATTCATTTATTAACAAACACAACAATAGGTTTGCCCACAGATTTGTGGCTGCCTGTAACCGAAAAAATAAAACCACAAAAATCAATACAATATGCCATAGGCTCGGTATATAATTTTAATAAAAAAATTGATATAAGCGTTGAGGCATATTATAAAACAATGAGTAACCTGATAGAATATAAAGAAGGAGCAAGTTTTTATTCAGGATTTACCGATTGGCAGGAAAAAGTTGAGACAGGTAAAGGCACAGCTTACGGCTTTGAATTACTTTTACAAAAAAATATTGGCAAAACAACAGGTTGGATAGGCTATACCCTTTCTTGGAGTGAGCGAAAATTTGAGAATTTGAATTTTGGCAAAACATTCCCTTACCGTTACGACCGTCGCCACGATATTGGTATTGCAATAGTTCATAAATTTAATA
>QMPG01000215.1 GCA_003648455.1 Bacteroidota bacterium | reverse complement strand
TTAATAAAAAGTTATAAGAAATCTTTTCGGCCAAAAAGAAATTTCATATCAAAAAAAAGAAGAAAAATTATATTCTCAATGTTTTTTTACAAATAAAAACCTTCGTGGTTCAAACTAATGTTAAATCGGTATATTTTGGAACGCACGTGGCAAAATATGATTTTAATTGGTTCTGCAAAGGCTAATTATCTGATATAATGGGATTTACCCCCCCCCGTTTTTATTGTGTGAATTTAATAATTTTATTAGTTTAGGTTTCTGCCTTCTTGAAACTATAACTTCTTTATTATTTCGAAGAATTACTTTTAATTCTCCGGGCAAGAACTTTTTTATATGACTAATGTTTATTAAAAATGAATTATGGCAACGGAAAAAATTTTTGCCAAACAATTCCCCAATTTTTTTTAAACTCATATTAACCAAATAACAATTATCTCCTTCACAAAAAATTTCTGAACAGTGGTCTTTAACAGTGCAGTAAATAACTGTGTTTGTGTCAATATTATAATAATCGCCAAATGAATTTATAAATTTATGGTGCATACTTCTTATAAATTTAATTTTAGATACAAATTGAAAGCAAAAAAATGAGAAAGTCAATTTTTTTTTTGCTCTTGGCAATATGTTTAAGAGCATTTTTTTGTTATATTAATTTAAAAAAAACAATATTATTTGAATTTGTAAAGTGCTTAATATTGCAATTTATATTTCAGATTGTTTTCATTTTTTATTTTTTATTTTTTTGCCTTTTGAATATTCAAAAATCATTTGTACTTTAGTTTCAATTTAAAACTCCAAAAAAAATAATTATGCACATTGCAATTGCAGGTAATATCGGCTCAGGGAAAACCACACTAACAAGGTTGTTATCAAAACATTACAACTGGGAAGCCCGTTACGAGGATGTTGACGAGAATCCATATCTAAACGATTTTTATGAAGATATGCAACGATGGTCGTTTAATCTTCAAATATATTTTCTTAACAGTCGTTTTAATCAAATACTTGAAATAAGAAAATCGGGGGAAACAGTTATTCAAGACCGCACAATTTATGAAGACGCACATATTTTTGCTCCCAACTTGCACTCAATGGGCTTAATGACAACTCGAGATTTTAATAATTATTCATCTCTGTTTCAACTAATGTGTTCTTTGGTAGAACCTCCTGATTTACTGATATATCTTCGGGCTACAGTTCCTACTTTAGTAAGTCAAATCCAAAAAAGAGGTAGAGATTATGAAAACTCAATTCGCCTCGATTATCTTAAAAGATTAAACGAACGATATGAAGCATGGATTAGTTCATACAAACTTGGCAAATTATTAATTATTGATGTTGATAATCGTAATTTTATTGACAAACCCGAAGACTTAAGTTTTATTATTGATAAAATTGATGCTGAAATTCACGGACTTTTTTAATTTTTTTTTATCAGCATTAACATATTTTTTGGATAGTATTAATAACACGAATCCGATATAAGGTTAAGTTAAGCAATTAATTTTTGCTGAATTTGTTGTATTAAGTTAATTTTGTGGTTTTATCATTACATACAATTATAGATGAATATTAAATCAACAAACACAGTAACAACAAAAATTAAGCTTTACTTATTAATTGTTACAATATTATTTACAGCATCGTGTGCTAAAATGGTTATGCCTACCGGTGGGGAAAAAGACATTACTCCTCCACAAATTTTAAAAAGCACTCCTGAAAATTTTTCTGTTAATTTTAAAGAAAAAAGGATTGTTGTAAAATTTGATGAATTCTTTCAATTAAAAAACCTCAATAAAGAATTGCTGGTTTCTCCTCCATTAAAAAAACAAGCCGAAGTTAAAGTTGCCGGTAAAAATCTTATTATAGAAACAAGCGATACCTTAAAAGAAAACACAACTTACAACATTAATTTTCATGAAGCTATTGCTGATTTAAACGAGAGTAATATTTTATCAAACTATCAGTATTGTTTTTCAACCGGCGATTACATTGACACACTTTATATTGATGGTCTTGTTTTAGATGCTTTCAGCTTAGAACCAAAAAAATTTGTAAAAATATTGTTGTATGAAAATTACAGTGATTCTACTCCTTACAAAACTATTCCCGATTATGTTTCTCAAACAAACAAAAAAGGTCAATTCTCAATTAATAATATAAAATCGGGCAGATACCACATTTTTGCTTTAAATGATGCAAACAACAACCTGTTATTTGACCAGCCAAGCGAAGAAATTGCTTTTATCGATTCTTTAATAATCCCAAATCTTGAAAAAGTTGAACTAATTGACACTCTTAAAATTATTGATATAATTATTGAAAATGATACTACATATAAAGACTCAATAGCTAGACATACAGAGTTTCTTTCAACATTAAAAAATCTTGAGTTGTTTATGTTTCAAGAAGATTATCAGAAACAATATATTGTGGAAAACATAAGAGACAAAAAAGAAAAATGCACACTTATTTTCAATAAACATTCCGAAAAGAAATGTGAGATTACTCCTCTTAATTTTGAACCAACATCTGAAAAATGGAATATTATTGAAAGCAATATTACTAACGACACAATAATTTGCTGGCTTCTCGACTCAACAATTTATAAAAGAGACAGTCTTATTTTTGAATGCAAGTACAATAAAAAAAATATTTTGGGGCAAGACTCGCTTGTTGCCGATACCACAACTCTAGTTTATGTTGAAAAAGCAAAACCCAAAAAGAAAAGAAGAAGAAAAGAAAAAGAAACCAATGAGCAAAAAAAAGAAACCTTTCTAAACATAACATCTAACATAAAAAAAGATTTTGATTTAAATCAAAACATTATTTTAACAACTCCATCTCCCATTAAAAATTATGATGAATCGAAAATTCAGCTGTTTTTGCTTAAAGATTCAACTCAGGAACTTCAATCAACAACATTCACAAAAGATTCAATCTTGTTGCGAAAATTTTGCATAACAAACAAATGGGAAGAAGGGTTAAAATATAAATTAGTAATATATCCAAATGCATTTACTGATGTATACAATATATCAAACGACACAACAGAGATAAATTTCAAGACAAGAGAAACCGATTATTATGGAAACATAATATTAAAAATTACAAACATCGACACAAATTCAATTGTGCAGTTATTAAGTGAAAAAGAAAAATTATTACGTCAATATTTCATCTCAAACGATACTAGTTTGAACATAGATTATCTTTATCCAAAAAAATATATGCTTAAATTAATTGTTGACAAGAATGCCAATCAAAAATGGGATACCGGTAATTTATTAAAAAATGTTCAAGCCGAAAAAGTATTTTATTATAAAGATATTATAGAAATTAAATCGAACTGGGACAATGAGATAATATGGAATATTGATAAGTAATAAAGGATATTGTGTATTTTTCACATTTTATATTTTAAAATAAATATCCTACTTTTACAGCAATTTTTTTAATAAAAATTTGATTTTCGGATATTATGAATGAAAAACAAAAGACAATAAAGAAACCTATCTCCATTGAAGGTAACGGTTTGCATACAGGCATACATGTTAAATTAACATTTAAACCTGCTCCTGAAAATTTTGGATATAAATTTCAACGTATAGATTTAGAAAACAAACCTTTAATTGAGGCGTATGCTGAGTATGTTGTCAGCACATCAAGAGGCACAACTATTGAAAAAGACGGCGTTAAAATTGCTACGATTGAGCATGTTTTATCAGCTGTTTATGGTTTGGGAATTGACAATATCCTTATAGAAATTGACGGTCCCGAAGTTCCAATAATGAACGGTAGTGCAATTCGCTTTGTTGAAGCCTTAAAAAAAGCTGAAATTGTTGACCAAGAAGCTGAAAAAAATTATTTCGAAATAAAAGAAGAGATTCGTTATATTGATGAAGAAAGAAATTCTGAAATTGCTATTTTCCCCGACGATCATCTAAATATTAATGTGCTTGTAGATTACGACTCTTATTTCTTAGGAAACCAATATTCTCTCTTAGAAAACATTGACGACTACGAAAAAGAAATATCTCATTGCCGAACATTTGTTTTCTTTAATGAGCTAGAACCATTACTAACCAACAATTTAATAAAAGGTGGTGATTTAGACAATGCCATTGTTATTATGAATAAAGATGTTGGGCAAGATAAAATTGATCAGATTGCTAAACTCTTTAACAAAAAAAGTGTTAAACCGCATCCTAACGGAATATTAAATAATATAGACTTACGATTTAGCAATGAGCCTGCTCGTCACAAACTTCTTGATTTATTGGGCGACCTTTCTCTTATTGGAAGACCTATTAAATGTAAAATTGTTGCTACACGACCGGGTCACTCAGTAAATACAAAATTTGCTAAAAAAATTCGTCATTTTATCAAAATTGCCGAAAAAAGAGGAATTGCCCCTGACTATGACCCAAATGAAAAACCATTGCTTGATATTAATCAAATAAAAAAACTATTACCACACAGGCAACCTTTTCTTTTAGTTGATAAAATTTTACGCGCTGACGAAAATTCAATTGTTGGATTAAAAAATGTGTCAATGAATGAACCATTTTTCGCCGGTCACTTTCCCGACGAACCAATAATGCCAGGTGTACTTCAAATAGAAGCAATGGCTCAAGTTGGCGGACTTTTAATTTTAAATTCGGTACCCGATCCTGAAAAATACTCAACATATTTCTTAAAAATTGACGATGTAAAATTTAAACACAAAATCGTTCCTGGTGATACTATATTATTTAAGCTCGTTTTTGTTGAACCGGTAAGAAGAGGTTTGGCTCACATGAGAGGGCAAGCATTTGTAGGAAAAACTCTGGCTATGGAAGCAGATTTGTTAGCACAAATAATTAAAAATAAAAAAATAAATTTAAAGTGAAACAACCTTTAGCTTATATTCATCCTGAAGCAAAAATAGCTTCAAACGTTACAATAAGTCCATTTGTTACAATTGAAAAAGATGTTGAAATTGGCGAAGGAACTTGGATTGGTCCTAATGTAACAATTTTTGAAGGTGCTCAAATTGGAAAAAACTGCAAGATTTTTCCGGGTGCTGTTATATCTGCAATCCCACAAGACCTTAAATTTGACGGAGAAATAACAACCGTAAAAATTGGCGATAACACAACTATTCGCGAGTGTGTTACTGTTAACAGAGGAACTAACGCAGCAAAACAAACAACAATTGGAAACAACTGTTTGCTAATGGCTTATGCTCATGTAGCACACGACTGCGTTGTTGGGAATAATTGTATTTTAGTAAACGGAGTTCAGGCTGCCGGCGAAGTAAAAATTGACGATTGGGCTATTATTGGAGGAACATCAGCAATCCATCAATTTGTTCATATTGGTTCTCATGTAATGATTTCCGGTGGTAGTTTAGTTCGTAAAGATGTACCTCCTTATGTGAAAGCAGCTCATGAACCTCTTTCTTATATTGGAATTAATTCTGTTGGTTTGAGACGTCGCAAATTTACTCCCGAACAAGTTAAAGATATTCAAGAAATATATAGAATAATTTATCAAAAAGGATATAATCATGCTCAGGCTCTTGAAATTATTGAATCTGAAATACCTTCTTCTGAAGAAAGAGATGAAATTATTCAGTTTGTCAAAAACTCTAAGCGAGGTATTATGAAAGGATACGAATCTAAATAGTATTCGTCTATAATGTCCGATTTCTGCGTTACCCTTACATTTAACCCGAAAAATTAACAATTTTTCTACGCTTAAGAATTACCAACAAATTTGGTGTTTTTAAAACCCCAAATTTGGGTACTTCTAATGCGGGGTTTACCGCTTTACTTTCCGCTATCCATCGCTAATTCATGCAATTCAC
>QMPG01000214.1 GCA_003648455.1 Bacteroidota bacterium | reverse complement strand
TCATTTTCTAAACTAGTTCAAAAGATAGTTTTAAAATCAAGTTCCATAATCTTCACATTTCATATCCTGTTAATCTTGTAAATCCTGTCTAATTTATTACTCATCAACCCAACAAAAATAATAATAACTGCATCTTTTGCAAATATTACTATCAATTTTCGGTGGACAATTTTCTGAATTTATTATTTCGGATATTTCGTTTTCTATTTCTACAATACGCTCACGGTCAATATCTGATAAATATATCTCGTGTGTTTTTCGTAATTTAGGATATTCCAAAATACCTGATACACCTTCAATACCGGCTTTTTCAAAAATATAAATATAATATTTGAGTTGCCATTCGTGTGCAATATCTATTTTGTCAGATTTTTTTATTTCGTGTATAACTTTATTTTTAGCATCATAAAAATCTACTTTTATACTGCCAATTTGTACTTCTTCATATTTTTCGCTGCGTTGCTGATATGAATTTTCGTGAATTAGTTTACCTTCATATACAGCATCAGATGTGTGTTCCATTTGAATGCCGTTTGAAAAAAGCCATAGTTTACGATGGCAGATCATAAAATAATTAAAATGTGTTCCTGTGATATTCATATTTTATATTTTTTGTTTCATTCATCAAATCCGGGACGAACAAAACTTCTTGCATTCGGAAATGTTTTTTCAGTTAATTTTTTGATTTTGAAAAGTGTACTTAAAAGATTAAGCAGTTCATCTTGTTCTTTTTCTAATTTTGCAATTAATACAGAAATAGCCTGAATAGACCTGTCAACGGCAATAAGTGCAATTTTTGCAGATCCATTGTTGTCGTATGCCATTTCAGTATCCTGTGCATCTGCGTCATAGTCTAATAAAGCCCTGCTCAATTTAACAGGAATAAAAAAACAATACCATTGTATTATTTCTATTGCATCATGCAGTGTAACAATATTTTTTTTATTATTCCCGGTCATTTGACTTACCGTTTTTTCAATAAGTAAAGAATTTTTTTTAAGCCAATTATGTGTATTTTCTGCATATTCATCAGCTGATTTATATAAAGGGTGCTCTTTTTGTTTTATGTCAATAATAAATTCATCAGTTTCTTCATTCAAATTCATGCCATGTTTTTGTGCGGATTCTGTAATAAGTTCAAAAGTAGCTTTTGACAAAGCAGACATATTTTCCCAGAATTCTTTATTTGATATGTCATTGTTTTCTAACTGTAATTCCTTACCAAGCGAGTAATTTGTACATCGTGAGGTAAAGGGACAGTGCTCGCACCATCTGTCACAATAGTTGTAAATACCGGGAATATTGTTTTTGTTTATCTTATGATTTTCAATAATATTTTTTATATTTTCCTTTTTTTGATTAACTATAAATTCTTCAATTTCTTTTTTTGACGGAAGTATATCTTCCTGATTATTGTCAAAATCATTCTTATTATCAGTTATATTTTCTTCAGAAAATTCTTTACATAAGTTGCAATAGCCGGGAAAAGGACAGTTGTCTTCATCGTAATCACAAAATTCAATACCAACAGTTCCTTCACTTATCCATTCTACAGGTTTGTCAAAGTTATCAACAAGCACTTTATACGCAATATCATCAGGAAGATTTTCCGGTAAAACAGCATCAAAATTGTAAGCATTCCATAGTTTAAGAATTTCACCAACCATTAATTTTAATTCGTCTTTTGACAGTTTTTCAGCAGGTGGAAAATTAGCTTTGTCAATACCAAACCATTCCTGCATAGGTTTAGGTTTTATTGATTCATATTCCATAACACCACGTAAACATTCTTCATCTTCAGATATTTCTAAATATGGTTTTGCAGGCAGGTTTTCTGCTGCTTTATGCATATCTTCTATAAGTTGATTTAAGTATTTTTTCATGATTTTTTGACAGAATTTACGGCATTATATTAAGACCACTCAGGAAAGTTTATTTTAATAAAATCATTCATTTCTGTTATATCTTTTGTATTATTTTGCTCTTTTTCCCATTCATCTTTTATGTTTCTAAAGTATTCACAAGGAGCATCAACAGCCCAGTCTTTAAATTCTGAAGTTGATTCTTTTTCATACCTGTAAATTCCTTTCAGGATACCCATACAATAAATTTTGGCTTCTTTGTACATAGATAGCTTCCGGTATTTTTTAAATTCATCAATAAATGATTCTAATGCTTCTACAAACATTTCCCATGCTCTTTCACTGGGGTCAATGTAACCAAATCGTGTGCTTCCCGAACTATCCCATAATTCTTCAACATCAAGAAAGTTTAAGTCAGAATAAACTTCTTCGGCAATACTATCTAAATCTATTTCACTCAAATATTTTTTTGCTATCTGCTCAATTTTTTTCTCTATCTGTTTGTCCTCTTTTACAATAATTTTTAGTATTACAAATGCATCTTCTGCAGTAATTTGGTCTAAAATGTTAATCTTTTTCATAACTATAATAATTTAGTAAATTGTTTTTCCATAGTTCAGGATTTATAAGATTACCTTTTGGTATTGTTTACCATAGCAAATTGCTGATATGGTGTGTTGAATTGTAAACCTTACAATAAAATATTTTGCCCTTTTAAATCGACACCTTCTGAAAACGAATAAGAAGAAAATGCTATCTCAAAAAGTTCACCATCTTTTGTAATATTAGTATAAATTGGTTTTATCTGATTTTTTTAAGCCTTATTTGAACAATATTTTCGGACATCTTTTTTCTCAATGTTTTTATCCTGTTCTTTTTTATTTTTATAACATCCCAATCTTTTTTATAAGAACCTAAAATAATACTTAATTCATCAATGGAATCATTTAATAATTTAAATGATTCATCTTCACTATTTTTTGATACATAATATTGAATTTCTTCCCCAAATATTCCTTTATCTATCAAATGAAATTGTCCTATTTTGTTATAATTATAAATTTTGAGATTCATCAAATTTACATACTTCGTCTTCATCAAGTAGTAATCCAAATTCCGAATCATATTTTTTTGATATTACAAAAACTTTTTGTTCTTTAATCTTATGTGTTTTCAAACTCTCAAACACATCTCTTACTTCTTCAATGGCTTGATTATAACTTAGTGCATAGAATCTTTTTTCGCTTATTTGTACTTTTAGGCTTTCCGCTTTTACAAATTTATTTTCATCCAAATATTTTTGATATTGCGATAAAAATTTAACAGGAAGCACTTTAATGCCATCAAATTGCTTGTAAAAATCCTCTTCTTGTTTTTTGTTATAAATAAATGGTTTTAAGTCCCTTTCAATAAACCCATTTAATAAAGTAAATATTTTGTCAAAATTCTCTTTATCTGATTTATCCCAATTAGGATAAACGAAATCAATCATATTTTGAAGCTCTGCTTCCATTATTTCTCCTGAATTAAATTTCTCCTTTTCTTTCAAGATATGAATAGTTCTCTTAATTATGTCTTCATTTTTGTAAATGAATTTATCAGATTTATTCCGTCCTTCAAAAACAATACATTCACTTATTCCTTTTTCACGTTTTCGATTAACACGTCCAAATCGTTGAATAAGTGCATCAAGTGGTGCAGGTTCTGTGAAAATAACATCATAATCAATATCTAAACTTACTTCTATCGCCTGAGTTCCAACCAAAAGTTTTACTTCTTCACCAAAAAGTTGTTTTTCTTTATTATTTCTGTCATTGGCATTAAAAGAACCATGTATCAATATTTTATTGTTACTTTTTAAACTTCTGTAAACTGTTTGTGCTTGTTTTACTGTATTACAAACAACTAAAACTTTTTTATTTTGATTTAAGGCATTTTGAATTAAGTTCAGATTTTCATCTAATCTCCCTTGTTTTACAACAATCTTGTGTCGCGTGAAATTGTCATACAATTCTGAATTTGTCTTGATTGTATTAAAATTGCCAATAGCTTTTTCTAATTCTTTCCGTAAAAAATTTGGTAATGTTGCTGTCATTATGAAAGTTTTTACGTTAAGATATGTTGTTGCAAATTTTAACAATACAATTATTTGTGCAAATACTTTGGGATTATAAGCATGAATTTCGTCAAATATGAAATAGCCACCTGCCCATTCAAATATTCCTTTTTCAAAACCTTTAAGTGCAAAAATATTTTTTAACAACTGAAAAGGGGTTACCACTTTTAACGGCATTACTAAATTTTTAAACTGCTCTTTTATTTCAGCCTTTTTTTGCTCATCAACCAAATCATCATCTTCAAATTTATTTTCAATAAATGCAGATAATTTCCCATGTATTAATCCAATTTTTTCAGGAATATTTTTTTCCAATCTTTCAAACATTGCATTGATAGATGCAGTAAAAGGTAAAATGTAAAAAACTCGCCCCTTTCCTGTAGTTTTAATTTGATTTTGAAGCCAAAGCAAAGAAGATTCGGTTTTTCCCGACCCTGTTGGTGCTGTCAAAATAGTATTTCCAATAATCTTTGCAGATTTTTTCTGATGACTATATAATTCAAAATTTGATTGATATAAATAATTAAAATCTTTTATCTCTAAATTTTTTATTTGTTTAATTCCTGCCGAAGCTAAGTGGTCGCACTGTTTAAATGCACCTGCAAGTAATAGTAGTTCAATTAATTCTTGAAAATTAATCAATCTGTTTCTGACAAATTGTTGAAGTGTTTTTTTTGGATTGTGAATGGGAACTTTAAATAAATTAATATCAAATTCTTTTAAAAGAGATAAAACATCATTAATAGGAACATTCTGTTTAAAAACTGCTTCAAAAGTTGGAACTTTTTCAATACCATCCAAATTTAATCCTAAATTATCTTCTTCTCCATATTCACTAAGTTTTTTAATTAATGTTTCATAATCTTTATGATGTCCCGCAACAACATAATATATTAATTCTTTGTTTTTAATATTTAATCCTTCAACAAAAGGAAGTGAAAATAATTCGTGTCTCTGAAAATTCCATGTGTGTGATTTCCCACGTAAGACATTCTGAAAATCTTTATGTGATTTTCCTAAATCGTGGAAAATAACACTCAATCGTAAAAGTTGCCAGAAATGGTCTTCATTAACAAGTGAAGCTATATTTGTAAAAGATTCTTTTAAAACATCAACAATCAATAATGCATCATTAATATGTTCTTGCAATGTTAATTCTGGGGTTGATTTAGCTAATATTTTCATAGAGATTAATTTACTATCGTGCCTACGACACTCTATTTTGTTCCTTTGTTTTTAATTTCTACCATAATTACGAACCGATGGTTCTCTTTTATAATTTTTGTAATTTATTTATACCATAATTACGAACCGATGATTTTTTTTTACAATAATTTTTATTAATGAAAAGCACCATAGGTGCGGTATTATGGTAAAAAAAATAGATACATTACAAAAGCACCGTAGGTGCGAAATTATTAGTCATAAAACTCAAACACATAATGATTATCAAATTTTATTTCAAATTTTTGCAATAAATCCAAATATTCTTCTTTGAAAGTTCTTACTTTATGATGCTCCTCTTGTTTAATAATATATTTTATAACATTGTTTCTTTGCGAACGTGAATACGAAAATGCACCATAACCTTCTTGCCATGAAAATTTTCCTTTTACAAAATGTTTTTCGTTTATCCATTTTGATGAATTTGTTTTCACAATCCTAAGAATATCTGATAAAGAAGTTGTTGGGTGTAATTCAAAAAAAATGTGAACATGATCTTTATAACCATTTACAGCTAATGAGAATTGTTTATTATTTTTCAAAATTCCTGAAATGTATTTGAATAACTCGTTTCTAAAATTATTAGTTAATAGATTTTCTCGTCCTTTAACCGAAAAAATTGCATGAATATTTATTTGTGTATATGTGTTTGCCATTGTATTTGTTTTGAATAATATCTAAC
>QMPG01000213.1 GCA_003648455.1 Bacteroidota bacterium | reverse complement strand
TTTTGCATAAAGCACAAAGTGTTTTTGGTTACTTACCTTCAGAAGTGCAGGAAGTGATAGCAGAAGAGTTGAACGAATCTGTAGCAAAAATTTATGGTGTAGTTACTTTTTATTCATTCTTTACTATGCAACCAAAAGGAAAGCATCCAATTTCTGTTTGTTTGGGTACTGCATGTTATGTTAGAGGTGCAGAAAAAGTTCTTGAAGAGTTTGAAAAACAACTCAATCTTGAAGTTGGAGAAACATCTGCCGACGGGAAATTTTCTTTAACTTGCTTACGTTGTATAGGTGCCTGCGGTTTAGCTCCTGTTGTAATGGTAGGTGATAAAACTTATGGACGTCTAACTCCAGAGGATGTTAAGGATATAATTGATGAGTATAAAGATTAATTAATAATTTGGTTAATAGTTGTGCAAAGGTGTTCAAGAAATTGAGCACCTTTTGTTTTATATAAACCGCAAATCAACTAGTTTAAGAAATCTAGTTTCGAGTAGCTTTGCTATTCTTTTAACAACTGTTCTTCTAATCTCAAGTTCAACCGGAAGACTAGGGTCTTGGTGAGCAATGTTAATTCGTGTGCCAATAACAAAACTTATTTGATCGCTTTCTTTTAATAATTTAACAATTCTATCGGCAGGTCCTTTTCCTAAGATGTAGTTATTATTATATACTTTTAATATCTCGGTAACTTTACCCAGAGTTAGTATCCCCTCTGTTACTAAATCGATATTTTGCATATAAGAAATTGGAGGTAAATCATCATCTTCAAATTCAAAGCTATCTTCAATTTCATAATTTAATTCTCTCGAAATAATATCGCTGGTTGTAGCACCACAGATAATTTTTTTACCGTTAAAGGATTTAACTATTTCAGCTAATTTTTTGTCGTTATTCTTTTCATAAGGAGGACCTGTACAGATAAGTAATTTACGTGGTTCTCGATAATATATAACAGCACAACTTGTGTCATCTTTGAGATGAAAATTATCGTTAAGATTTGCTCTGTTAACAACTTTGTCAGCCAGTTTAAATGCTGAAACAAAGTTATCATTTCTTACTACATTTTTAATGAATGATTTAACATTGTCATCTCCCCATCCAAATAAATAATTTTCTTTTCCCATCCCTGATTGGGAAACACCATCAGAGTAAAAAATTATTCGGTCTTCTTTTTGTGGATAAAAACTGCAACTTCGTAATTCCTTTCGGGATTTATTTTCATTATCGAGAATTAAGCAGTGCCATTCAGGATGGAAAATTTTAGTACCTCTCAGGATAATACATTCAGGATTGTCATATTCCAATATACTTGTCTTACCATCGTTTTCAATATCAATAATTGTAAAAGTTGAGTAGCTTATTTTTCTTTCGCTACACACAGGCAAGGTTTTCATAATTATTTCAGCAATTTTGTTGAAATCTTTATGTTCTTTAGTGAAATTGAGAGCCATTGTAGCGCTTAAAGTTGCCAGAACATTTGCTTTAACTCCATGTCCCATTCCATCAGATAATACTGCAATAACTCGATTTTCTTTATTTAATCGGTGTGATAAAAAAACATCTCCACAGATTCGTTCACCATCGTGATTTTTTTGTTTGCAATTTATCTCTATATAAAATTTATCATCCATATTAATAAACTACTTCTTTTTGTTTTTTTGTGATTTGTAAAACTCAATAATTGAATTTAGCATTTGTTCGGTTTCTGATGCTCCTTCTCCCAACAAAAAACCAATTTTTTGAACAGTCTCTAAATTTTTATCAATAACTTCAGTAACGCGGTTTATAACCTCTTCTTTTCTAATTTCGGGCGAGCTCATGTCTCGAACTATTACTCCCACTGTCTTGTGTGGTTTTATTGTAAATATGGAAGCATTAAAAATATCTTCTTCAAATCGAACATCACGGTTTAGAATGTCTTCATTATTGGTTAATACGTATGAGAATAAATTGTAAAAGTCAAAAGGAAGTAAAATTTTAACATCAGCTCCTTTTAAACCCGGTATTACTTCGCTAATTTCTTTGGCATCATCACCAAGCATATTAATAAAGCTGTTGTTTGCTTGAATTATTTTTAAGTCTTTGTCAAGAATAACAACTCCGGCATGCAGTTTTTGTAACATTGTAGATGTCATTTTTGAAGCTTCTTTTGCTGTTTCTTCTTCTTGCCTTGCCTTATGTTCAGAAGTTTTTAATGCTTGTTGTGCTTGAGCCAGTTTATCGTTTGTAGCTTTTAAGGCATTAATATAATTGTGATTGTTTCTTAGTGTTGCGGTTGTGCACATTTCTGTTTTTGCAAGTCCTTTAGTAACAGCTATTGCAAAATTACGGCACGATTCATATCCACAAGAACCACAACTCAAACCTTTTTTTTCACCATCAACACCAATAATTTTGAGAACCTCATCAATTTTTTCTTTCGAAGGCATTTTTATTCGTTGGTCGTCTGCTTTATAAGATCTGCTAAAGTCTAAATTTATATAATTATTTATTTGATTTTTCCATTTATCAACATCAATTTTTTTTAAACTTTTTTTTGCGTATTTAATTACTACCGACTGCTTAATAAATTTATTTCCTGTTGAAGACATCCCGGGACCCATTAAACAACCATTGCAAAAAAACATATTGTAATTTTGTCTAATTGAAGCAATCTTATTATGAAAAGCGCTTAGTGCTGAAGACATATCTTTACTTCCTTCAACTGTTGTTATTTTTCCCGTTAGTAAGTCTTCGTCAATGTTTGTAGCTTGCAAAATGCCATTACTTATTGGGTATAAAGAACCTTTATATCCAAATGGCGGGTCAAAATCAGAATATTCCAATTTACTTTCAATAATATTATATTCTCTAAAGAGCTTACGTAATTCCTGAAAAGTTAGAACGGCATCAACTTTGCCATCATCTTTAAATTGTAATGCTTCTTCTTTATTTTGAATGCATGGGCCAATATATACAACCTTAATGTTGGTGCCATATTTTTTTCTTACAACTTTTGCTGTGGCAATCATAGGAGATACAATTGGTGCAATATTGTCTACCAGTTCCGGTTGAAATTTTTCAATGTATGCAACAACAGTAGGACAATTTCCAGATATATAATATTTCCCCTTGTAATCGCTAATTAATTCAAGATATTTTTTTGCAATTAAATCAACACCGAAAGAAACTTCATTAACATACTTAAACCCAAGAGTTTTAATCATATTAACAAATTTTCGATAATCTGTTATGTCTTTAAATTCACCCGATATACTTGGGGCTACAATTGCTACAACATCATTATCTGATTGTAAGAGAGTTTTTGTTTCTTCTATTGAACTTCGATATTGCATAGCTCCTTGTGAGCAAACTTTAACGCAATTGCCACATCCAATACATCTTTCGGGAATTACACATACATGTTCGTCGTTAATGTTAACTTTAATAGCTTTTACAGGGCAAACTCTTACGCATGCATAACAAAGTTTGCATTTATCTTTTATTGTTGATATAAGCGGTTGACTCATATTTTTATTTAAAATTTTATATTAGTAAGGATTTTAAAATTTAGATGTTTTTTAAGTTATCATCTAAAATGTCAATTATTGTTGTTTCGTTAACTTGTTCATAAAATTTATCGTCAATTTTTAGAATTGGGCCATGTTCACATTTCCCAAAACAACGACTGCCATGAAAAAATACTTTATCTTCTAATTTATATTCTTTAATATAGTTATTAATAACTTTTAAAGTAGCTTTGTTTCCCCTTGCAAAACAGGAACTTCCTAAACAGATAGTAATTTCTTTTTTATAATTTCTCATTTTATAAAATCGTTTCGTAGAATATCAATAAATGTATTAATATTTGAGGAATAAACAAAAAACCACATTAAAATAAAATGATTTTTGTTATTAATTAGAAATAAAACTCTATTTTTACACTGAAACAAAAATACTAAACTTATGAAAAAAATATTTTTATTAATGGTGATTTCTGCATTTCTATTTTCATGCGGAAATAATGAAAACAAGACAACAAAAGAGCAAACTAATAAAGTATCTCAAGAAATTGTAAAACTTGATATTGATACTTTTTTAATTAAAGCTTCTAATTATGTTGGGCAGGAAATTGAATTAACCGGTACTGTTAATCATGTTTGTGAACATGGTGCAAAACGATTACAATTAATGGGAAGTGACCCAGACCAATTGGTTAAGGTTGAATCAGGCGATAAAATTGGAAAATTTGACGAAACTCTTAATGGGAGTGAAGTATGTGTAAAAGGAGTTGTGAAAGAAATTGTTATTGATGAAGCATATATTACTGAAATGGAGAATAAAGAAAATTCAGGCGATCATCACGATTTGGCTAAAATTCAAGCCTTAAGAGAAAAGATTAAAGCAAGCGGTTCAGACCATATTTCTTTTTACTATCTTACAGATTGTAACGAATATAAAGTTGTTGAATAAAAAACATCTTAAAATGTAATGTTAAAGGTCAGATTTATATTTGACCTTTTTTTTATAATTTAAAATTTTATAAGTTTGCAACTGAGTAAATCAAAAAATATAAATATCAACCCATGAAATTAAGAAGACTAAATAATATTTTGCATCGTGATTTGGGATATTTTTTTGCCGGAATGATTATTATTTATAGTCTGTCAGGAATAGCACTGAACCATTTAGATGACTGGAATCCTGATTTAAAAATTACAAAACAAGAAATAACTGTAAATTTACCCGAGAATTCAAGCTCGATAAACAAACAAGATGTAGAAAAAATTCTTACAGATATTGGAGAAATTGATAATTACAAGAAATTTTATTTCCCTGAAAAAGATAAATTAAAAATATTTTTAAAAGTACCTCATGGCAGTGGTTCTGTTAATATCGATTTAAAATCAGGAAATGCTTACATTGAGAAACTCTCGCGAAGACCTGTTTTTAATCAAATAAATTTTTTGCATAGAAACAATGCACGTAAAATGTGGACTTGGTATGCTGATATTTTTGCATTATCACTTATGATTCTTGCAATATCGGGTTTATTCATACTAAAAGGTAAAAACGGAATTAAAGGTCGTGGTGCCTGGCTTACTATTTTAGGTATATTAATTCCTTTAATAATGCTACTCTTGTATTATTAAAACATTTTACTGTGAACAAAAAAATATTAAATCTGGCAATTCCAAACATTATTAGTAATATAACTATCCCTTTGCTTGGCATGGTTGATTTATCTGTTTTGGGTCATCTCGATTCTGAAATATATATTGGGGCGATTGCTATTGGAGGAATGATTTTTAATTTTTTGTATTGGGGTTTCTCATTTCTGCGAATGAGCACAAGCGGTTTTACTGCACAATCATACGGAAGAAAAAATTTTAAAGAAAGTGCAATCCTATTGTCACGCGCATTATTGGTGGCTTTGGTAGGAAGTGTATTCTTAATTGCCTTACAAAAACCAATTGGATTATTTAGTTTCTTTATCATAAATGGCAGTAAAGAAGTTGAAGCTCTGGCTTCTCAATATTACTATATTCGCATTTATGCAGCACCGGCAACTCTTTCGTTGTATGCTTTAATTGGTTGGTTTGTTGGGATGCAAAACACAAAAACTCCCATGATTATTGCTATTGTGATAAATGTTGTAAACATAGCTCTCGATTTAATTTTTGTGTTTGCATTTAATATGAAATCAGATGGTGTTGCTTTAGGAACAGTTATTGCACAATATTCTGGTTTGTTTATTGCTTTAGTATTATTTTATAAATATTATAAGCGATTTATTAAGTACTGGAACTACCGTGCAATGATAAAATTAAGTGAAATAAAAAAGTTCTTTATAGTAAACAAAGATATTTTTATTAGGACATTATGCTTGATAATTGTTTTTTCGTTTTTTACTACAGAATCTGCCAATACTAACAATTCAATACTGGCAGTCAATACTTTATTGTTGCAG
>QMPG01000212.1 GCA_003648455.1 Bacteroidota bacterium | reverse complement strand
TAATAAAACTATCATACCATCTAAATAATTAAGAGGTTTAACTCCTCCAGCTCTTAATTCTCCTGCATATTTATTTTTTAATTCCCTCATATTCATTTGCTCCTCCTTTAAATGAAAGAGGGTTTTAAACCCTCTTCCTTATATTTATCTTACTACGTTCTTCCATTGTCTATTTAATGATGCTCTCTTTCTTTCTAATAAAGTAAATCCTGCTGGTTTCATTTGTCCATTAGCGTCTGCATTATCAGGTGTAATATCTAAAAATAATAATTGATGTCGTCCAATAACTTGGTAACCTATATCTTCAATAATAAATTTAGCCCCTTGTACTTCTCCTAATGTCGTAGGAAACTTATTATTATCTTTCTCTACAACAAAATTTAATCCTGTATACTCTTTTATATCAGATGTTAATTTAGCAACTATTGCGTTATCAAACCCATCAATATAAAAACATACTATTCCATCAGGCAACATTTTACTTTTTCTAAATGGTATCCCTTCTATCGCTGGCAACTCACCTTCGACTATGTTATCATCAACCATTATAGTATCTGTAAATACACCTCTTAAAATATTTTCAGTACCTAAAGAACCTGCACTCACCAAGTCATTTACATCAATACCAATATATTCAGCAAAATACTCTTTAATAGCTTGATAATCGCTAGCTTCTACACCTGAACTATTTGTAATAGCTCTAAAATGATTTCTTACAAGTGAACCTTTTGCTCCATCTGTTGCACCTTCTATAACATCTTCTAGTAAACTTTCATCAACTGTTGTGTTTCTCAATGCTCCAAATTTTTCATAATATCCACCACCCGAAGTTGGGACTTCTAAAATTGCTTCCCACAAATAATTAGGTTTAAATACGTTTTCATATTTATTGATTATCCCTTCTGACCTTTTTAGTAATATATCTAAAGGTTGTTTGTGATTTTTTATTTGCTTCTTAATAAAATCAGGTGTGAATGAACCATTTTTAGATTCAAATTCTTTACAATGTAAAGTCCACTCATTATACGTTTCATTATATTCTCGAGGTGATAATGCTACCCCAGCATCTTGAAAAAATACTTGCCAATCTTCATACGTTAATTTCTCCCCATCTCTACCCTTAACTTCTTCTATATGATTTAACATCATATTGTAATCTGCGTTTTTATATTCATACTCATCTGTCTTATCATTTACAGCATCTAATCCCGCTTGTATATTATCTAAAGTATCCGTAACTTGTTCTCCAGTTACAATATAACTCCCATTTGTTAAACTTCCTGTATTCATATTTCTATTCCTCCTCTAATTTTTTATTATGCTAACACAATACCTTTTTTAATTTCTACTATAATGTTGTTCCCACTTGAAATAAATCCTAATTCTTGCTTAAACTCTCCACTTGCAACTGGTTCTATTTTAGTCCATTTACCTAAAGTATCTAAATATACTTTTCTTCCATAATCACACCATTGATACCCTTTTTTACCACTTGCTGTACCTGTAAAAGCTACACTTACAACTATGTTTGTGTTGTCTGTAATAGTTTTTACTTCTCTTATTTCTCCGTCTACCATTATTAAATCTCCAACCTCTAATTCAGTTGTAAATAACGTACTTGTACCTGTAACTGACGTATCCCCTGCTATTGCTACCGTTCCTGTTAATTCAACAGTTTTAGTATTAAATACAAATCCTCTAGGATTCGTATCATCAATTATTGATAATTCAACATTTCTAATTGGTGGAACACATCCATTTTCCTGTGCTACTCCTACTGGAAACATTATTGCGTCCGTAGAAATATTTCTTCCTGCATACTTATCTTTTGTAGAGCTTGTTACAACTATACCTACCGCCTCTTTAGTCATATCGGTTGCATCTGCTTTTATTGCTGTTGCCCCAATACCACCTTCTATACCTTTGTAAAATTCTTTAGAAGCTCCATCACCTTTTACCGCAAAAAAACTACCTGTTTCAATACCCTTACCACCTGCTACTGTTACAGCATTGTCATCTACTGGAAAATTCTTTGAATACGTTTCTCCTTTTGTAATTTCAGTAGTATTACCTTTTACCCTTGTTATTATTGCCATCTTTTATTCCTCCTTTATTTTATCTTCTTCTATTTAGAAGTTTTGACCATCTTTTTAAATTTTCTTCTCTTTTTTTATCTTTTAATAATTGTTGTGAGTCGTTTGCTAACTCATCTTGTTCTAACATTTTTAAAGGGTCGCCACCAGCCTCTTCAAACGCTTTTTTTCTATTGTAAGTATATTTTAATGATTGTTTTAATGCTGGATTATCAATATCTCTAATAACATCTTCTAAAGTATTAAATTTACCTACTTCCATACTAGCCTCTATATATTCTTTAAGGTAAGGTTCGTCTTTTATTATTTTAGAAATACCCGACTCAAACTTTAGTTTTTGATTTTCTTTCTTTATTCGTTCTATTTCTTCCTTTTCTTTAGCTTTTTCTTGTTCTAATTTTCTTTTAGTTATTACATTATCATATATAGAAGTTACATCTACTTTATCCCCCTTTTCTTTATCTTTATCATCTACCTCATCATCTTTTTTAGTTATTTTGTCAAGTTCTTTTGCTAATGTTTCATCAAAAGTGTCAATAGTTTCTTTATATCTTTGATTTTCTGCTGTTAATTTATTTAATTTTTCTTCCATCTCTTTTATTTTCTCTAGTGTTATAGTATCATCTACTTCATTATCAACTATTGGGTCCTTTACATCTTCTTTTGCCATTTTCTATATTTCCTCCTTATTTTTTAATATTTATGTCTTGTTTCATCTCATTTGATAATCCTTGTCCGTTTGCTACTATATCAGTAACTTCATCGGAAATAGATATATCATCATTACCCATCATTTTTTCCTTATTAATATTCTCTATTCTTCGTTGCTTATCCTTTTCACTCATTCCTTTTTTATCCCATTCTTCCTCCATACTTGTCATACCCATTGCCATTTTAGTATTAATTATTGATAAATTATCAAATATACTCGTATTAATGAATATGTCAGGTGGTAAAAATGATAAATTTTCATCAGTATTTTCATCATATAATTCATTTGATATTAATGCTGATTTAAAAAATGACATAAATCCTTCTTGTATATTCTCAAAATATTTTTCATACTTATTTGACAATACCAATCTAAGCTGTACCGCAACTCTACTACTATCAGATTTACTCATTTCCTCATCCAATTCTTCTCTCATTATTGCTGTTTTCTTAGAAAAATCTTTATTTACAATATCTCTTTCAAATTGTAAAGTTTTTAATTCATTTGTAATTTCTAATTGTTGCATTTTACCTTGATGTCCATTTACCATTGAAGTATCTGTTTTAGCTGTGATTAAATTACCTGGCATAAAACTTGAATTAAGTATATCTACGTTTAAATCAATAGCCCATACACTTGGGAATGCTGACATTCTATTTGCATATCTAGTATCGCTTGTTATATTATCCATAATTAATGCAGGGTCAATATAGTGTATCGCAGGTATTTGTGAAAATTCATCTTTTTGATTTTTAAAACTAGGTATGTGGATTATCCTTATTATATCCTCTTCAAAAGGTTTATTTAATGTAATTTTATATCCTTTATCTGGGTATAAATGTGAAGAATTTACCCTTATATATCCCTTTTTAAAAATGGTTTGTACTGTATAAGGTATCATTTGCACCTTACCAGTAACCTCATTAACATCTTCTGCAACTCTAGTTTCTTCATATATATATGCTGTTGGTTCATAATTACTATCTCTAACAATTTTAATTAAGTTTTCACTTTCTAATACTTTTAATCTTGGTATACTATCATTTTCTAAATAATACCAATAAGCAAAGAAATCTCCTTTTAATTCAAGTGTTCTTATTATTTCAGTATATAAACTTTTCCATTTTATCTTTTTTAATAATGTTTTTAATAAATTTATTTTACTTTTGTCTGATGTTGTGAAATTATCAAACGTAGGTGCTAATAACATCATTTCATTAATAGCTTTTGGTATCATAGAGTATGTTACATATATTTTTTTCATTTGTTCATATGTAATTCCTGCTTCTTTATTTCCTATAAACTCGCCATTATCATTATAAGTTTCCATAAACTGTCGTTCAAAAAATCTTTCATAATAATGTTTAAAACTATCTCCAACCATAAAATCATCTAAAATACTTATTATAGCTTGTCTAACAGACCCTCTCTGTCGTATATTAGGTAATGAATTATATCTCATATTAGTATCACCACGTTTATTTATATCTCGTGGAGATAAGCCTATCATATTTAAAAATTGACTCATTCAATCCTCCTTTCTTACTTAATAAAAACCTAACCAACTTGTAATTTTAGGTTTATGTTTTTTATCTTCTGTGAAATATTTATTTAGTTTTGGTATAATTTGTGCTAATCCAATCTCAATCATTTTTCTTTTATACATTAATTCTTCAACATATGCTATTGTATACACTCCTAAACTCAAACTCATAACGTGGTCGTCAGTCTTACCGTTTGGAGCTTCATATTTAATATTTCTACCTTTTTTAGGTTTATATTTTTTAAGAAATAATAATTCATCGTATAGAAATCTAAAAGATTGATGGTAATCTTTAATTTCTTCCTTTGGTAATTTCAATCTTCCACTAAACATTGATAATTCTAATTCACTCATCATTTTAGCTTTATTTGCATACCCACCAAAATCAAAAGGGATTATCAAGGTATTTATATTTGCCTTTTTAACAGCCTTATAAATTGATTGTACTTGTGCTTTTTGTGTTCCACTTGCATCAACAGTTACCATATCTACTCTATGTTCTCTTAACTTATTAGTAATTCTTTCACTTTCTCTTTCAACATCCATTCTTTCTCTTCCTGGATTAAATGTTATTATATCTTTAACATAATAATCATACCTTGCTCCACCGTTTTTACTTATTGGATTATATAATACATTATCTAACTTATATGCTTCTATTATAGTCAATACCATATAATCATTTGTAGTTGCTAAATCTAATCCTGCAACAATAAAATCTGCTTTTAAATTTGCTTGTTCTATGTCTGTTTGAAATACATTATTTTTTCTTAATTGTTCTCTTGTAGTAAATTTACCATCCGTTATCTCCCAACTCATATAAAAGTTAGTTTGTACTTCTGTTGAAAACTTACCACCATTCTTTTGAATTTCAGCCAATACTGATACTTTATATTTCTCTGCGTCTTTAATTGATGTTGCTTTTTTTAACCTATAAATATCTTCCCAAGTGTAAATTGATTTATATGTTTCATCATTATAGTGGACTGCATATTGCAAACAACTACTATCAGTACTTGCTATACCAGTACAAATGGTACAAGCACTATTTGCTAATCCAAATGGAGATATTGACCTAAAAAACTCTTTAGCGTCAATTAATATACTTTCATCTACACTTAATAAACAAGCACTATAACCATCTTGTGAAGTTGAAGTAGATAAGGCATATGCTTCACTCCATTTTTGTGAAGTGTTACCTTGAAGTACATCTATTTCCACTAAGTCTGCTCTATCAACAGTTTCTTTTCTCTCGCCATTAATTGAATACTTACCATAAACTAATTTATGTGTTGAAGTTCCATATATCTTATTATATATATTAACTGCATTTTTAATTTTTTTTCTTATACTTCTAAAGTTTTTCTTAGCCGAGTCATCTTTATAAGATGCTGTAATTGTAGTCCATTGTTCCCCAACTATATCAGTTTTATATCTTGAACCAAATACTGTCAAAAAAGCATTCATATGTTCAAGTGTATAGGTTTTCCCAGATTGCCTCGACCATTCAACATCTATCGTTTCAGCTTTAAAATTCATTATTTTTAATATTGCTCTTACTGAAAATCCCCATTGGTAACTATACAAATTACCAACTTTCTTTTTTTTACTAATTTTA
>QMPG01000211.1 GCA_003648455.1 Bacteroidota bacterium | reverse complement strand
TATGATGAAAATTGGGTCGTACATTCAAGTCTGATTTTAATATCCCAAAAGCTTCTTCTACTTCATTTTCAAGACGATATAGGTTCCATAATTTTTCTTCCGATTGTTCTGCTATATTTGTTCGTAAAAAATAAACTCCCTGTTTTTTTTCTTTAGGAATGTGTTGATTACGTTTCCAACTTATTGATACAATGTTTTTTGTATCATTTTTTATTTCTATATCAAAAAATTGTGTTATGCCTTTGTTTTGTTCTTTTAATCTACCCAAACGTTGATTGATTTGGGCTATTTTTCGCATTCCGCGTGGGTTATTTATCGTTTTCTCTATCTTCTTCAATCCTTGCTCAAAACTACTACACTTCTTCTCATCAATAGACTTTTCTTTTTGTTGTTTATCAGGTGATTTAATATATACTAACCTTTCTGTTATTGTTCGCAATTCTTCTTTATCATCTTTATATTCAAATTCTTGTGTAAATAATTGTGCTGACAATTCCTTATCAGATTTGTTTTTAAATTTAATCAATTCCGTCTCTTTTACTTTGTTTACAAAATCCTTATGTTGACTACGTGAAACACAAATATATTCATATCCTTTTTTTAATAACAGCCTAACATTGTCGTCAGTAGCAATACCTGCATCCATTATTATACATGGTTTTGTGTTGGTAAATAGATTAGCGTGCAAATCTAATAAATCATTTAATATTTTCTTCAAGGTGCCTGGTTCTGATACATTTCCTTCATAATATCGGGTGTGTATCGGAAACCCGTTTTCATCAGTGAGCATACCCATAGTAATTTGTCTGCAATCATAACGTTTCTGTTTGTTACGTCCAAAAGCAGCTTTTTCACTTCCTTTCATTTGTCCCTCAAAATGAGTGTTAGTCAGGTCATAAAGAACAATTTTGCGGTTCAAATCAAATATTTTTTCAGTAGTAATGTTTAGATGGTTTTCAATCTTTTCTTTGTATGTATATAACTGTTTAGCAGCTGAATATAATTGATTTTTATTAACCTTTCCACTTTCCAGAGGATAAAAATCAATAGCAGCTGAATTTTCGTTTAGCCAATGTGCTGTCCTGTTTTCACTTGTTGGATATAATAATTTGCCTGTAAGTTCTAGCAGACTATGATATAATTGAGTAGGTGTAAATGATAATTCTTCTAGTAAAAATGTATCTAACCCAAGTTCTTTAATAGCTTGATTACAAAGAAATTCACCTCCAATTTGTTGTGATTCTTTTTCAATAGTACTATTAATATCTACTTCAACAAAATTTTTCTCTACTGGATTTTCTTGATGGGCAACTTCTGATTCTTGATAATTATTAAATTTTTTCTGAATAAGTTTTTTAATAAAAAAATGAGATATTTCTTCCACTTTTTTTGGGTAATCTTGTGGAAATAATTCACTTTGGTGAGTATATAATTGGCCTATACGTTTGTTTAACAACTTGATATCGGTATTAGAAAAACCGTCTAACTTACCTAAACTTAACAAATTTATCTGCTTAGGCACACCATTAATCCTTTTATTTTCTACAAGTTTATACGAAAAATAATCTACGCCTTTGGCTCTTGTCTTTACTCTCCTGATATACATATCGTTACAGTTTTATTTTAAAATGAAAATCTATACATGCTTGATTATCAATGAACTGCAAAGGTAAGAATAAAATCTGACAAATGCAAATTTATTTTAACTTTAGGTCACTACAAATCATCTTCAATTTTTACGTAGTTGATTATCAGGTATATATAAAATCTTCAAATTTGACAGAAAATCCCATATCACTGATTTTCAAGTATGTAAAATTTGTGCCAAAAATTGCATGTGGTCAACTTGGGTTAAGGATTTGTCATGAAATAAGGTAGTTGTATATATTAACCGAAAAAGTACCAGTAGTATTAACCGAAAAGTATCCAGTTGATGGAACAAAAATACAACTAATTTTTAAAAATAGTTGTTAAGTTTTTGTTCAAGTTTTGGATTGCTTTTTAAAAAGCAATCCAAAACTTGGCGGGCGGATTTTTAGCCTTTTCCATTTTCTAATTTTTTCATCCATAGTTACAGAGCTTTGCCCAAGTATTGTAATGTTTCTTTTGTTCTATATGATTTTCCATTCATGTTCACAATATGAGCTTTATGTGTAAGCCTGTCAACCATTGCAGCAGTTAATATTGTATCACCAAATATTTCACTCCAACGGTCAAAGGACAGGTTCGTGGTTATGATTGTTGATTTTATTCCGGCTCGTAATGAAAGGTGAGAAAATAATAATTCTGCCCCTTCTTTATCAAATGAGATATATCCAAATTCATCACATATTACTAAATCATATTTTTCAAAACGATTTTCAAATTGTCTTAAAGTCTTCTCAGAACGACTTTCTTTTATCTGGGTTATAAGGCGTGGAACTGTTGTGAAATGCACCTTGTAATCGCTTAAACATGCTTTTAGTCCAAGACCTATTGCTATATGAGTTTTGCCTGTTCCCGGGTTACCTGCAAAAATTATATTCCTTCCTTGTTTTATAAAATCAAGAGTTTCGAGTTCCTGTAATTTTGTTTTGGCATCATCAGGAAGTTCTTCTAATTTTAATTCATCAAGATATTTTTTGTAAGGAAACCCGGCTTGTCTTATTCTTGATGCTTTTCGGCTCTTTGTTCGTGATATAAATTCTAATTCTAAGAGCTTGTATAAAAACTGATCATAGCTTTTATTTTTAGCTTTAAACTCATCCAGAAGAAACTCGAAGTTACTGCGGATACCAGGCAAACCTATTTCTAAAGTTAATGTTTTTATATTATCATTTATTGATTCCATTTTTCTTTTTTTTAATTGAATAAAGTATTTAATTCTTCTAACATAGCCTGTGAATGACGATAAATTTCATTGTCTTTTTTTTCTTTTTTAACAGGCTCATTTTCTTTATTCATAACAGCCAGCACCTTGTCTTTAGTAATGTTTGCAGGTGTTATTTGTTTTACTTTTTTTACTACTTTTTCTACTGTTTCAAAACTAATTTCATTGTTTTTACAGTATTGCAATAATTCTATAAAATCTTTACTTTCATCTCTAAAATATTCTTTATAAATATTTTTAACTTGAGAGCTCAATTGAGAAAAAACCATAGAACCTTTTAATGCTCCGGGTTTACGAATCAATGTTGTTAGGTAATGATTTATATCTAAGTCCCATGTATGTGCCCCATAACTTCGAGTATGACTGCAAACTAATTCTGCATTATAATAAATATTTATTCTCTCGGCAAAAACTCTAATATCAAGCAATTTCCCGACAAGAAAATCCGGTACCGAATATCTGTTGCCATAAAGAATTATTGTTGAATATTTGTCAACTTTTGCATGCTCATCTTTAAAACATTTATAAGAAATTTTGCTCTCGTATAAATGTAATTTCTCTGTCTCAAAAAGTTTATTTGCTGTTTTGTTTTTTGATAATTGCTGAATTGTAGCATTTAATTTATCACAACTTTTTTGCAGATGTTTGTTGGCTTCAGCTATGTTAGCAAATTTATCTTTTATGCAAAACGATTTTCTGCGAATATATTCTACACTTCTTTCTACATGTCCTTTCTCATTACCTTTGCGTATGTTACAAAACCGAAATCCAAATTTGTAATAATTTGAAAGTTCCAATAATGCTTCGGTTGGTTTTTTTTCTGTTCGTCCAACAAATTTAGATATTGCTACCCTCATATTATCGTAAACAATTTCTTTATGGACTCCCTGTAAATGTGAGAAAAAATCTATATGACTTTGACTAAAAGCTAAAGTGTCTTGCCGATGAAATAGTTTTGCCCAACGATAGTTACTATACGCACTGGTGAAAACTGCCATATTTAAAGTTTGCAATTTACCATCTATAAATAATTTTACATCTCCCCAATCAAACTCACAAACTTGGCCGGGATCATAAATTTGTTTTATAAAACCTTCTTTTCCTAAAGACTCTTTTTCTCTTATATAATTACAAATTGTTGTGTAGCCAATTTCATAACCTTTTGATAATAAATATTCGTGAATATCTATTTTCTTCATAATCTGCTTATGAAGTCCTTGATTGAGTTTTTGTTTATTTTGTTCTATGCAATACTTTATTTCTTCTTCTATCTCACGGGTTAATTTTACTTTTTCCCGGCTTGCAACATTATACTCCGGACGACTTGATAGCCCTTTTTCCAAATGCTCTAACACTTGGGAACTACCTGTTTTTTGCTCATGTTCTTCTATACATTTGCGAACAGTTTTGCGACTAATTTTTAATTTTCGTGATATCGAACTCTTACTTTCTCCTTCACGATAATACATTATTAATATCGAATTTTTATCTACCATGCTTATCATTTTTACCTCTGCCTTTTTTTTGAAAAAGCAAAGTTGGTTAAACTTTTTTAGGTGGATACTTTTCGGTTAATAGAGTGGGTACTTTTCGGTTAATATATACATATGAAAAGTTAAATATTTGATAATCAATAGAATTTTTTGTTGGGGTCAGTTGTTCTGAAGTTAGTTGTTCGTTTCTTTTTAGACTACAAACATAAGGGCTATTTACAAAAAAAGAGAAAAAACTTGAAAAAGCACTTAAACTGGTGAATTCTTTAATAACAGATAATCAGTAAGTAGTGGGTTTAGTTAGATGATAGTCGGCAGTCAAATTAAATAGGTTGTAGGAAATTCCAATGTAATAATTTGAGTTTTTATCACTGGCATTGCGTATCCCCTCAAAAACATGTTAAATTACTAAATGTTGATAAGATTTAAAAGATTGAATAAAAAGAATACAAATCTTTGCAAAGAAAAAAATATTAGCTTATCAAAAATAAAAACAAAAATACAGTAGTTTTCCTTAATCAGCAAATTGATCAAATATTAAGAAAAATTGATGACCCATCAATAAAGGTGTTTTTCAATTTATTGTTGAACACAATTGATGAACAAGCTACAATTATAAATGAACAAAAAGAAGCAATTCAGCAAATAAAAGACGAATTAAACAAATTAAAAGGAGAACAAGGCAAACCAAACATAAAACCGAAGAAAAATAAAAAAGATATATCATCAGAAAAAGAGCGAAAAAAAGTAATAGGAGAAAGCGAAATCAAAAAAAATCAAAAGGAATCTGTTAAAATAAACGTTGAAAAGAAGTATAATCTCAAGAACAAGGAGCAATTGCCTGATGATGCCTATTTTCTGCGCTATGATAAATTGATATCCCAAGATATCAAATTAGTCAGGTGCAACACGAAATATTTATTGGAAGTATATTACAGCCCGTCAAAAAATAAAACATACAGAGCAAAAATACCAGAAGAATATACAGGCTACTTTAGTACAGATACCAAAAGTTTGATACAAGTATTAACGCATGTAGGTGATGTAACTTATAGTAAATTGTTACAATTGCTAAACACATGTGGTATTTCAATTAGTAGCTCAAGCATATCGAATATCTTGTTAGAAGACAAAGATATCTTTATTAAAGAAAAACGGGACATATTAAAAGCGGGCTTGTCAAATTCGTATTGTGGTGCAGATTCGACAGGTTCAAAAGAAAAAGGCAAGAGATTATATACTCAAATAATCTGCAACGAATATTTTACAATATTTTCAAGTATGCCAAGCAAGAGCAGGTTAGATATATTAGCAGTCTTGCAAGGAGAACCGGAAAACGGCATATTATACAGCTACAACGAAACAGCCAAAGCATTATTAGAACATTTTAAAGTTAGCCAATCTGACAAAAAAAAGTTATCTGTCTTATTCAGTAAAAACAATAAAAGTATAACAAGAAGCGAACTCGATAAAATGACACGAACACATATTCCCGAATTAAAAGCCAAAAAGAATATGTATAAGCGAGTTTGCGAAGCATTGGCCATTGGCTATTATCATGAACAACATGAATATCCTGCCGTAAAAAATTTATTAACAGATGATGCACC
>QMPG01000210.1 GCA_003648455.1 Bacteroidota bacterium | reverse complement strand
TTATCAAAGCTTTAAATGAAAAAAAGACTTACGTTATTTATGTAATGTTTGCACGAAAACACCCATATTGTCATTTCGGTCCGCCAGTTGGCGGAGAAGAAATCTCATAACATAGTGTATATAAGTTGAATGAGATTTCTCACTATTCCCGATTTTCGGGACAGGCTGTTCGAAATGACAGCATAACTAAAATTTTACAGGTTTTCGTGCAGGCACTATGTAAGTCTTAAAAATTAGTAATATTTGACAAAAATTAGCCCTTAACTCTTTTAATATTTTCTTTAAATAATTTATCTAAAAGAATAGCAGGATTTTTAAATTTATTATTAAACATCATTGAAGCAATAATATAAGGTTTATAACCTGCTTGATTATAAAGAGGAATACGATATCTGTCAAATACAGTTTCTGCAACTTCACCTTCTTCACAAGAAACATTAGATATATCTGCAGGTAAGCAGTGCATATATAAAGCTTTTCCATTTTTTGTCAGCTTCATTTTTTCTTCTGTGCATTCCCAATCTTTAAAATTAGCATTTTGGGCAAGGCATTTTTTCTCTAAATTTTCTAAACCTTTTGTGTCATTGGCTTTAAGTAATGTAGTTCTTTCTTGCATAACAGTAAAAGGAGCCCAGCTTTTTGGATAAACAATATCCGCATTTTTAAACGCATCGTCCATAGAGTCAACTTTTTTGAAACTTCCACCGCTTTGTTTTGCATTGTTTGATGCAATATCCATAACCTCAGGAATAATATCGTATCCTTCAGGGTAAGCAATTTCAACATTCATTCCAAAGCGTGTAAAAAGACCTATCACTCCTTGAGGAACTGAAAGAGGTTTACCATAACTAGGCGAGTATGCCCATGTCATAGCAACTTTTTTACCTTTTAAATTCTCAATAGAGCCAAATTGATTGATTAAGTGTAAAAAATCAGCCATTGTTTGTGTTGGATGGTCAATATCAGATTGTAAATTAATAATTCCGGGACGTTGATTTAAAATGCCGGTTTCATATCCATAATCAAGAGCTTCGCCAACTTCACGCTGATAAGCATCACCTTCTCCAAGATACATATCATCGCGAATTCCAATCATATCGGTTAAAAACGAAATCATATTGGCTGTTTCTCGAACAGTCTCACCATGTGCAATTTGTGATTTTTTTTCATCAAGGTCTTGAATTTCAAGTCCCAATAGATTGGCTGCTGAGGCATATGAAAAGCGTGTTCGTGTTGAATTATCTCTAAATAGCGAAACAGCTAATCCTGAATCAAAACATTTTGAAGAAATATTATTATCATGAAGATATTTTAGAGCCTCTGCAACATAAAAAATTTGCATTAGTTCATCTTGGCTTTTTTCCCATGTTAATAAAAAATCTTTATGAAAAAGATTTGTATTTTTTAATTTTTTTAATTGCTCAATTATTTGAGAAAATTTATTATCCATAATATTTTATTTTAAATAAGAATAATTATTTATTTAATTATCAATTGATTGTTATGCTTCAGAAATTTTGTAAGCATATAAAGCATAAAAAGCAGATGCTACTTTAAGATCTTCAACAGGAACTTTTTCGTTTGGTGCATGTGCCAATACCTCATTACCTGGTCCAAAACCAATCATTGGTATGTTATAAAAACCGTTCATTGTTACACCATTGGTAGAAAAAGTCCATTTATCAACAATTGGTTCTTTATTTAATAATTCTTTGAATACATCAACTCCGGTTGTTACAACTACATGGTCTTCAGGAATTTTCCATGTTGGGTAATATTTTTCCATTCCATATTTTTTTCCTGTATAAGCTGTTTCTTCGTAGTAAAGAACTTCAACCTTAGCATCCATATCTTTAACAATTTCTTCAATTTCAGCTACAGCCGATTCTTTTGTTTCGCCCCATGTTAAACGTCTATCAATATGTATTTTTGCATAATCTGCAACAGCACAAAGAGAAGGACTTCCTGAAATAAATTCAGATAGAGCAGCTGTTCCTTTTCCTAAAAATTCATCATACTTTAATCGTTCGTTAAGCTTTTCAATTTCGAGACATGCTTTTGATGCCATATAAATTGCATTTTTACCTCTTTCGGGTGCTGAACCATGACAAGAAACTCCTCTAAAGGTAACTTCTATCTCCATTCTTCCTCTGTGACCTCTGTATATGTTTAAATTTGTAGGTTCAGTACTAATTGCAAAGTCAGGTTTAATATTATCTTCTTCAACAATATATTTCCAGCAAAGTCCGTCACAATCTTCTTCCATTACAGTGCCTGTGAAATAAATTGTAAGATCTTTATCAAACCCCAGTTCTTTTAATATTCGTCCTGCAGTTACAAAAGCAGCCGGTCCTCCTTCTTGGTCAACACTACCGCGACCATAAACATAACCTTCTTTGACTTCTCCTGAAAGAGGATCGAAATCCCAATTATCAAGGTTTCCAAAATCAACAGTATCCATGTGACCGTCAATTGCTAATATTTTTTTACCATTACCTATTCGACCAATTACATTACCAAGTCCGTCAATCTTTACTTCATCAAAGCCGGCTTCTTCCATTTGTCGTTTAAGTTCTTGTTGAACTTCTTTTTCTCCCATACTTAGTGATTTAATTTTCACTAATTTTGATAAGTTTTCTGCGGTATAGCTTTTGTATTTTTCAGCTAATTCATTGATTTGTTTTGCTAGTTTTTCCATTAATTTTAAATTTTTCGTGGTTATTTTGAAGCTTTTAATAATATCTCTGAAATGAATTCAAAGGAGCAAGTATAGAAGCTAATTATTAAACTAAATTTTATAAAAAATAAAGAATACAAATTTGTAAAAAAAAAATTAATAATCAAACAGTTATTTTTTAGATTAATTAATTTTATTTTTGATGATTAATGAGTTCTGTTTTTTTAGTTTTTATACCCGACTCATTAATACAAAAAAACATTATGAAAAATATTAGTATACAAAACATTATTGATAAGCAAAAAGAGCTTATTAATAATCAGATAACTAAAGATTTAGGTTTTAGAATAAATGCTTTAAAAAAGTTAAAACAGGCTATTTTAAAGTATGAAGATAAAATTAATGATGCATTATATAAAGATTTAAAAAAATCAAAATTTGAAGCTTATGCTACTGAAATAGGCATATCTATTGAAGAAATTAATTTACATATTAAAAAATTAAAAAAATGGACAAAACCTAGAAAAGTAAAAACAGATTTTTTAACTCACTTCTATTCCAGAAGTTATATTTACCATGAACCTTTAGGACACGTGCTTATAATTGCTCCCTGGAATTACCCTTTTCAATTAATTATTAGCCCGTTGATTGGTGCAATATCTGCAGGAAATGTAATTACACTTAAACCTTCTGAATTATCAATAAATACGGCAAATGTTATTGAAGAAATGATTTCAGAATTTTTCGATCCAAAATACGTTTCTGTTATTCAGGGAGATAAAGAAGTATCGCAAGAACTTTTAAATCAAAAATGGGATTATATTTTCTTTACAGGAAGCACAAAAATTGGAAAAATAATTTACCAATCTGCTGCTAAAAATTTAACTCCTGTTACATTAGAGTTAGGAGGGAAGAGCCCTGTTATTGTTAATAAAGATGCTAATTTAGATAAAGCTGCAAAAAGAATTGTATGGGGGAAATTATTAAATGCCGGGCAAACTTGCATTTCCCCAGATTATTTGTTTGTTCACAAACAAGTTAAAACTGAATTTCTGAATAAATTAAAATTTTATATAACTTCTTTTTATGGTGAAAATCCTGAAGAATCATCATTTTATACAAAAATTATTAACAAAAACAACATATTAAGACTACAATCGCTAATTAAAGATGCTGATATTTATTATGGAGGCAATATAAATATCGATAATTTGTATTTTGAGCCTACAATTATTAACAATGTTAAGGCTGATGATATAATTATGCAAGAAGAAATTTTCGGACCTTTATTGCCTGTTTTAGAATTTTCTGAATTGGATGATGTAATTAATTTTATTAATAAAAGACCAAAACCATTAGCTTTATATTATTTTTCTAAAAATAAAAAGAGTCAAAAAAAGATTTTAAATCAAACAAGCTCAGGAGGTTCGGCAATAAATGAGGTGATTATGCATATTGCAAATAATAATTTACCTTTTGGTGGTGTAGGAGATAGTGGATTTGGAAAATATCATGGAAAATATAGTTTTACTACTTTTTCAAATACAAAATCAGTGTTAAAAAAGTCGAATTTGTTAGATTCAAATGTTAGATTTGCACCTTTTACAGATGTGAAATATAAACTAATGAAAAGATTAATTAAATAAGTTTAATTAATTAATTATAAACAACTTATAATATGGATGTAAAAAATAAAATATTTAACGAAGCTTTAAATTTATTTGAAAATAGTAAGTTAGATGAAGCAAAGAAAAAATTTGAAAAGATTATTGAAATTGATCCAAACTACGATGAAGCGTATTATTATTTAGGGAAAATACAGAATAAATTTCAAAATTTTGGACAAGCTATAAACTTTTATAATAAAGCCTTAGAAATAAATCCTGATAATGAGAAAGTTAGGAATGCTATTACAATTGTAAATAATATATTAAATATAAGTAATTCTCTTTATTATGAAAATCCATATACTGATGATGATTTATATGAGTAAAAAGTAGAGTAGGGGGTAACTAATTTATTTTTAACGATTTACAGCTATTTATATGAAATAAAAATTAGAATTATTGAGACCTGACATGTTTTCTATTATTCAGATTAATAGTAATTATCATACTGTTTTTTATTGCGATAAACGTATCAGAACTTTTCGGAGTAGTCTCAATTGTTTATATCTAAAAAATTAAATTAATGAACGGATTATTTTTAAGTACTTTTTTTCCTGTTTTTAAAGCAGTATTTTCTATATTTTTAATAATTTTAGCTTCGGGCTTACTAGTTAGATTTAAAGTTATTTCACAGGAAAATATAAAAAGTTTATCTATTGCTACAATAAATGTATTTTATCCTTGTTTGATATTTTCAAAAGTTATAATAAATTTCAATCCTGTTGAATTTCATTATTGGTGGTTAATGCCTTTATCATCAATAGCTATGATATTAGTTGCAATGGGATTAGCTGCATTGTTATTTTACAAGGAGCTACCTCAAAAGAAAAATATGATAGCATTATCAAGTTTAATGAATGCCGGATATCTTGTGTTACCGGTTGGTCAAATGCTATATCCAAATCAATTTGATGAATTTGCTTCATTATGTTTTCTTTTTATACTTGGTTTAAGTCCTGTTTTATGGAGCGTAGGTAAATTTTTGGTAACTTCCGAAGCAGGAGCAAAAATGACCTTTAAAAGCCTTGCAACTCCGCCATTTGTTGCTAATCTTTTTGCTGTTTTATTGGTTCTTACAAATCTAAAATTGTTTGTGCCCGATATTATTCTAACAACTACATCATTTTTAGGTAATGCAACAGTGCCTCTTGCTACATTTATACTAGGAGCAACATTAGGAAGCATATCTTTTAAAATTTGGCCCTCAGTATGGGATGTTTTAAGGGTTGTTTCTGTTAAATTTATGATTATTCCAGTTATAACCATATTTGTTCTAAGTTTAACAAATTTAAGAGCAGAATACCCTTTATTAGCCGATTTATTTGTTATTCAATCTGCTGTAGCTCCGGCAGCCAATATTATCATCCAAATAAGGAAATATGGAGGCGATAAGCAAAAGGTTGGCAGTGTAATGTTTATAAGTTATTTGATTTGTTTGATTTCAATTCCTTTGTGGTTGTCAATATGGAGAATTATTGGATAAATATTATGTTAAATAGAAATTCTTCTAAAAATGTATATTTTTACAGAAATTGTATTTATGCTGAAACTAGCTTATTGTTTTAAATTTATTGGAATATCTCTAATAACAATATATTTTAGTTTATTGTTTATAAAATTTATATTTAAATT
>QMPG01000209.1 GCA_003648455.1 Bacteroidota bacterium | reverse complement strand
TTGTTCCGAATTATGTTAATTGTTTATTAAATGAAGTAGCTGACAAGCACTCACCTAAGCGTAGCCCTTTTCAAGCGATTATCCTGTTTTTCCTATTTGTCTGTTGTTCTCAATGGTTATAAAGTTGACTACCAATTTCTAATTGTGTTTTACATGTGAAACCTGACCGTGTTAAAGAAGCAAAATTAAGCACAGATAAATGGGTGGGTTATGAATTTACGCTATTTTGGTATGAATTTACGCTATTTTGGTATGAATTTACGCTAATTTGATACATTTTGGTAGTAATTTTACACTTTTTAACATCAATTTTATACAATTTAACGGCAAAATTTATATCGTCCTAAAGAAACTTGACACATTTTTGCCGGAAATTAGATGTTTTTTGTCTTTTTCGGCAAATTTTTTGGCTTGAATGGGGAGTGTTGACACATTTTGGTTAAAAACTTAAGTCAATTGGTACTTTTTATTCATAATCCGGATTCAAATTTACACATTTGGCATTAATCCTGAAATAGCTTGACAGATTTAGCATTAATCCTAAAACCGATTGTTTCTTAAAGTCTTGTCATTTGATAGAATTATTATTTAAATTTTCAGTTGTTAGTAATATCTTTTGTTCCTCAATTATACAATCAGTCTGAATCAATAAAGTTGCAATTGTTTTTTCAATCTCATTAAGTTGTAATAACGCATTATTATTTTTCCATTTGCTGTGATGATGTTTTACTTCCTCTCGTTTCTCCATTAATGATTGAAAATTTGTTGGTATAAAAGCTGTTAAGGTTTGAAAATAGTTTTGTTTGATGTGAATGTAAATATTTAATCCATCAAAGTCCCAATCAAACAAATAGAAAATGGGGTGCTTAGGTTTAGGGATAAACTGAAGTTGTTTTGTGTTTTTACCTCCTGCATACCAAAACTCTATAAAGGTGTGTCTTTTGGCACGCAACCTGTTTATATTTTCACAAAGTATTATAAATCGAGTTTTATTTTTCGGATAAAGTACTGAAATAAATTGTTGGTCTTTTTTGTCCTCAACAAATTCATCAATTTTTAAAATGGTTTTGATAGCATTTGCAAGGTTGCTGTTTGTCCTTGTATGTTTTGAACTTTTGAAATACTTAGAAAGAATTTCCTGTAATGAGAGTTTAGTTGGTTTTTCAATATTAATCAAAATGAGTTTTTCCATATCATCAACAGAATAGTAGTTTTCCAAATTTTCAATTTGATGCTTCTTAATAAATGAATTACATTTCTGGAATATTGGATATATTTCGTTGGAATATTTCTTCTTAAAACTCTCTGTAATTGTAAATTTATTTTTACTATTAGTTGTTTCAATAATAAACTTTCTATCTGTAAGGTAAATGATAAATTTATCACTTAAATGGTTTTTAGTTAAAGCCCCTTCTTTTGAAAGTTTGACTAAATACTTTATGATTTTGTATGGTGTGTCTGCTGGTATCATTCATTTGTTGTTTTTAAACTGAAAACAGAATCTGTAAAATGAGTTTCAATATCTGAAATCAAATCGTCTTTTGAAAAGCATGCTTGAACTCCTTCGTTGTATTCATGCATTTTTTCATCGGAATTCTTAATTAGCTCATAATAAATTTGTTTGCCATTATCAAATGATAAATCATTAGCTGCGATAGTCATGGTAAAAATTTGATAATCTAACTTTTGAGCAATTTCATAAAGCATATCAAAATTCTCACCTAATCCAGCTACTTCATCAATTGGTAGGATTCTAATACCAGGTTCAATCTTGTTAAAAATATTTTTAGTCCTACCTTCAACAATTGAAAGTTTAGCAATACACAACAAGGCAAGCATACCATAGTTTTGTCCAGAGCTTCCAGGGCTCGGATTGTCATTTGGGTCGGTTATTATTGCGGAAGCTTTATAATAATTGAATGGATTTAAGATTTCATTTGCTTTTGCGTCAATTTTACTTGGACAATACTTCTTGAAAGTCATTTCCAATAGTTCCTGTGCACTGATTTTTGATTTCTCACCAAATAAATTATCAGTGAAGTTTAAGTTCTCAATATCTTTGTTCAAAGATTCAATCCACTTCAAATTGTAGTCAGTTGAATAACTCCAATTAAGCAAAACTTTATGATATGTTGCTAAACGAAAATCTTTAAGTAATGCTTTTACTAAATCTAAAAAGGTGGTTTGTTGTTCAACAATTCTTTTCAAGTCTCTAACTGTACTGTGAATTTTTTTGGCTTCTTCTTTATTTAGCTCTTTAATCTGTTGATGAAGTCTTGCTAATTTATCTTCAATGTCTGTCTCCAACGATTCTTCAGGATTCTCTTTATTGCTAATAATTTCATGAGGTATCAATTCAAGTATCAGAGTATTTAGGTCGTGTTGGTGATTTTTTATTTTCGGATTGTCTTGTAAATCATCATTGAATAATTCAATTGCTTCATCGTATTTATTTTCGTAAGCCGTTTTTGTCGAAGTTTCATGAGTTTTTATTCCATTAACTCCATTTAGTATTTCATCTGTAATAATTTCAGTTATAGAGTCAGAATCAAATTCTATTTTAAAGTATTTGTTAAACTCTAATATTTTATTTTCATACGATTTTGTATATCTTGGAATTACTTTTTTTGCTTCTTCAATTTTACTTTTTAGTTCACCTTTAATCTCTCTCAAATCTCCGTCAGATAATTTTTCAGAGTTTTCTTCGGTTTTGTATTTTATCGTAAAACGTTGAATTATATTTTGTTTATTTTTCTTATATGGATTAACAAGCAATTCATGCCTGTCCTTAAATTCAATACTAATTTGAGATTGCCAACTAATTAGTTTTGATGCCAGTCCGTTTTTTTCTTGTTTAATTAGAATAATACTATCTATTTTTTTCTTGAAATTATTTCTCATCTCCTTTGCCCTATTCAAAGAATTAGTTTGGATAGTTTCATTGGAACTTCGTTTCTCCTTACTCGTTGATTGTGTTGCAAGCTTAGTTGAGTAGTTTTGAAGTGAATTAGAATATAGTCTTTTTACTTTCTTTTCTTCCGATTGCTTACTGTCATAATGATAAAGCGAAATTCTTTCTTCAATTTGTACTTTGGTAAGATTCAATGTTTCATCTTCAACAAAAGATTGAATAATTTCAGCCTCTAAGTAGGCTGAAAGATGTTCTTCCGAATAGTTTAATCCCGATAAAAAGAGATTATCTAATTGATTGATTGTATTCAGTTCTATACTTAGCTTATCAATTTCATTTTGATAGTTTTTACCAATTCTCTCGACTTCTGTCTTAAGTTTTTTTGGATTACCAAAAATGTAAAAAGGTCTTTTATCAATATGGTAATATAAACCAGAAAGGTTTATTGCAAAACCTTTTTCAGTTTTTCTCACGTCATTCTTTATTGCATCGATAAATTTCTTAGGCTCTGGAATATAATTTAGATTCTGACTAAACTCTTTAGGTGCTGTTGCAAAATGAAATAGAACTGATTCTTGTAGTTCATCAAGTCTAATTTCTTCACTAACTGCCCAACCAGCAAATGTTTCAGGGTTTTGCTTTAGAATAATCTCTTTGAGTTTGTCAATGTTCTTAACCTCCAATTCAATTTCACTTCGTCTTTTTGAATAATATTCAATGGCAGGTTTAAATGACTTAGAGTATTCAGACTCTTTAAATCTCTCTTCCAATTTTTTTACTTTTAGAAAAGAATATAAACTGTTTAGCTTTTCTTTCTGGATTAAAACTTTGTTTTGAGTTTCAAATTTTAATTTAATATTTTCTACGGTAGTATATCCTTTCAGCCAATTTTCTACTTGTATAATTTTGTCATTCTTTTCACTGAAATCTTTATATTTCTTTTCTAAGTCCAAAACAAAAGCATCAAGGGTTTCTAACTCCTTGTCAATTGCCAAAATCATTGATTTCGCTTCCTTATATAATTTTTTTTCGTCCCTAAACTTTCGTAGTAAGTTGTCAGTTTCTTTTAGAGTTGATGCTAATTCTATTTCATTTTTTCTCTGATTTAGTGTAATAATTTCAAGCTCGGTTTGAAAATATTGTTCAGTAGTTTTTTTTAGTTCTACTTCTTTCAATTGCTTTTGCTGAAAGTAAAATATTGTTTCTTTTGAGAGGCGTTTTTCGTATGCTTCAACTTTTAATTTCTTCAATGAAACTAAATTTATCATTGAATCCTTTTTTCTTGAAAGTGAATTTTGCGCTTTCCAATCCTCCTGATATTTCCTATGGTCGTCTTCAATTACCTTTGATTGATTCTTAAATTTTTCCGCTACTTCATCATCATAATGAAATAAGAATCGTTTAAACTTTATACCTGAAGTGTCAATATCCTCACCTCTTGAAAGTGATTGCAGGGTGTGTGCATATTGTCTTTGTAAGTTTTCATCCGCGCTTAAATCTAGATGTAAAATCTTATTTGTGTTTAGGAGTTTGTGATATGAGGGTATATTGCGGTAATAACTTGTGAGATAAATATTTTGGTCGTCAAAGTGATTTTTAAGATTGTCAAGTGAAAGTATTTCCCCGTTAACTATAAAATCTTGGTAACGGATAATTTTTTCTAATGGTTTAAACTTGGAATTATTTTCGGGATGAATACCAATGTTTGCTTGAATAATAAAAGGGTGCAATTGTTTTGGTGCTTTACGAATCATTACACCGATAACAATAAATTTCCCTTGTTGCCATTCCACATTCATAAAAGCATAACCAAAATCCTTGGTAGAAAGTGGTATTGAGTTATAATCTCTTGAGACATCTCCTTTTGGTTTTGTTGCCGATTTGTAAAACCTGCCCGCTGTTAAAATTAGCTGGGGTAAATCAGCACCAATTAAAGATTTCCCTGTACCACTTTGTCCTGTAAAGTCCGTTCGCAATGGATGAATTAAAAAATCAGCGTTGTTATGATTTCTAATTCCGACTGTTGAAGCAGAATATATTCTTGGATATTTTTTTCCTATCGAATTCATCATTTTTAACTACTCATTGTTGGTTCTTATTTCGTCAATATTATTTATAGCTTCCTGATATATTAAAGCAATTCTTTCAAACGCTGGAAGAATTTCAAATTTTTCGTTGTCATTTTCTATAAAAAATATCCAACCTAACTTTTCTAAATCTCTTAGACTATCATCAACCCACTTATCAATTGTCTTTTGTGTTGTCAGTGTTTCTTCTTTTTCTGAACCTAAAAACAAACGCTGAATGTGAGGTTTGATTTTATGATGGTTGTTTAATGCTTCCAACAATTCTTGTTTTGAAAGCGTTGTCGAAAATCGCTTTTCAACTTTATGTAGTGTATAAAGGAAAATTGCAAACAGTGTTTGTTTTGAATCTAAACTTTTCCTTTTAAGTTTACTTCTCTGTTCCTCAAAATAATCGAGGTAGTAAAACTTGCCAATGTTGGATTGATTAACGCAAAGTTTTGACTGATACAATTTTTCATAGAATAAAATAAGTTCAGGGAAATTGTCTTCAATGAATCGAAAATTTCTATTTTGAGATGCATGTTCTTGAATATGCATTCCTGAACGCAACTGAAAGTCAGTATCAGCAAAACGCTCGTAGTTATGTTCCTTTAATTCAAGGAAGATTTCTTTATCTTGATTTTCCATATTGCATTATCTGAATATTTATTGTCAGTTGAAAATTCTGTTGATGTAATTACTTTATAATTTTCTTGTCTTAATCTTTTAAGAATATATTCTGTTCCTTTAATTGCAAGCTCAATATCATTCTCAGTACTGAGCATATCCATATAAAAATCAGAGTATTCAATTTCCTCGCTATTTGATAATTGCTCTTTGAGATTGTTCAACCAACCTTCAATTTTTCTTGCTTGTTCCTGTCTTTTCCTACTTTTCTCTGCTGCTATTCCCATGTTCTTCAAATTGCGTTTGATTGTTTCCGTTTTTTGATTTTTCGAAACGCTAAAACTCTCATAGAACTCCGGGAATAAAAATGTGTCGGGTGTATC
>QMPG01000208.1 GCA_003648455.1 Bacteroidota bacterium | reverse complement strand
ACATTTCCCCCTTGCCTTTCAGGCATGGGGGACAAAATTGCCGCGCTTTTTTAATAAGGTGTTGAAGATTTCTCTCGCGGGAAAACCCTGCCGCCAACCGCCGACCGCCCTCCCAAGCGTCCCGCTCCCCGCCAAAGTCTCGCCCGCTTTTTCTCCAAACTTTTTCCAAAAAACTTATTAAAAAAGTTTTCGGGCGATACTTTGGCGGTTTCGCGGCACGAGCAGGCGGCTATTTCTTATTAATTTTTCGCAGCCGCCTGCGGAAAAGAGGTTTTTTCTCACTTTTGGCCTCAACTGTTGGCTAAAAAACGTTTTGCCACCTGTTCGCCAATAAAATCTTGCAAAAAAAACATTTTCGCCGCACAATCCGCGATTTTAAAACCCTACCAAGTGCATAGCTCCAAAAATATCCCGATTCGTTCGCAGTTTTTTGCTTTTCTTTTAGAAAAAGCCAAAAACATCTCACAGGATATTTTTTTTACGAGTCATGCACACTACCAAAATCGCGGCTTGCGCTCAATTATACCAAATAACTTTTTGAAAAGCAAAAGAAATCCCCACCCCCCCTTGCGACGAAGTCCTGAATATTTTCTATTGAGGAGTTGGCGAGAGTACGCCAACATCTCAAAAAATATTCTTATCGGACATCGCCGCCCTAATTTGAAATGATTCTTACCATATTTGTACACAAACAAGTTACATAAATATATAATTCTTTTTAACATTCGGCGAAAATACACGAAAAGAGAAGAAATTAAACAATAAGCTTAACAACTGTAAATAACAAGTAATAACTGTAGTAGCTTGACAAATAAAATGAAAAATGATATAATTTATAAAATTATAATTTTACACTTTCCTACTAAAATGGACAATGAAATATTAACACATGATGAAGTTGTAGAATGGTTGAAAATTCCAAAATCTACACTTTATAAATTATTAAATGAAAAGAAAATCCCGGCTGTAAAAGTCGGACGGCACTGGCGGTTTTTAAAAGCAGATATACTTTCTTGGTTAGAAAAAAATAATATTACAAACGAATAATTCCAATAATGCCAAAATTAAAAAATATACCTAAAGTTTTTAGACCTCGAGAAAAACTTATGGAAAAAGGTCCCGATAATCTTTCCAAAGTAGAACTCTTAGCAAATCTTCTAGGTAGCGGTATTAAAGGAAAAAATGTCAAAGAAGTTGCAGAGCAAATTATCAAGAGGTATAATCAAGATTTTTTAGAATTGACCGTTGACAAATTAACTGAGATTTCTGGAATTGGAAATGCAAAAGCATCACAAATCATTTCAGCAATTGCTTTAATTAAAAGATTTTATAAAGAGCAAAATTTACCTTATTTATTAAAAGATGGTATTCAATACTCTCTTTTTGATTTATACGAAACAGAATCGTCAAAATATTACCCGCCAACTATTAAAAATCACAAAGTATATTTTTCGCATAATAAGAGAAACATACCCGGAATCTTCCAAATGCAAAACCGCCGTTTTCTCGGAAATAAATATAAACTTCTTGGATTTATAGAAGATATTGTAAACGAAAAATGTAATGGTTTTGAATCGTTTTGTGATATTTTTTCAGGGACCGGAGTTGTCGGCGAAAGGTTTAATGAAAAAGATATTAAGATTATTAGCAACGACATATTATTTAGTAATTATTACCCTTTAAAAACTTTTCTCGGTACAACTCAATTAGATATAAATGCTCTAAAAAATAAAATTGACTTATTAAATAATCTAACACCAAATCAAGACAACTATTTTTCCGAAAATTATGGAAATACATTTTTTTCTTTAGAAAATGCAAGAAAAATAGGAGTAATAAGAAATATTATTGATAATATTGCTGATAACGAGTGTGAAAAAGCCGCGTTAATAACATCTTTAATATATGCTACAGATAAAGTTGCAAACACTGTTGGTCATTACGATGCTTACAGAAAAAAGTTGGATTCTGTTCAACCGATAAAATTATTAATACCGAAAATAGATTTAGAAAGCAATCATAATAATCAAATTTATCAAAAAGATGCCAATTTACTTATTCGAGAAATTTATTGCGATGTTTTATATGTAGATCCACCTTATAATTCACGTCAATATTGTGATGCTTATCATTTACTTGAAAATCTTGCTACTTGGAAAAAGCCAAAAGTTTTTGGTAAAGCAAAAAAAATGGATAGAACAAATTTAAAAAGCGAATACTGTTTAAAAACGGCAACAAAAGCTTTTCGTGATTTGATTACAAATGCTAATTGCAAACATATTTTAATTTCTTACAATAATACCGGAGAATCAAAACACGGTCGTTCAAATGCTCGTATAAAAGATAAAGAAATTATTGAAATTCTCAAAAGTAAAGGCAAAGTAGAAATTTTTGAAAGAGATTATAAAGCTTTTACTACAGGAAAAAGTAACACTACCGGTCATACCGAAAGAGTTTTTTATTGCAAAACAAAGTAAAAACATGAAAAAGCCTTGGTCAATTACAACTACATTAAGAAGCCCGGAACGATTGAGAAACTTTTTAATCGTTCTAAAGCAAATTGAAGAATGTAACTGGAATTTAGATAATCAGAGAAAATATCAAATTCTTCTTATTAAAGAAAGAGTTTATGGTTATGGCAAAACGCAATTTTATAATGGATTATCTCAAAAGCAAATAAATTTAATTGATAATCCATCAAAAAACATTTCTTTTAAGCAAGCAGAAGCTATCTTTAATGCAAAAAATTATGAAGATCCGCCAATGCGCGGAAGACAATCAATTAATCCACTTAAAAAACTTGGCTTTGTTTCTATAAAAGATGAGAAAATATTTATTACTGACTTAGGTAAATTATTTCTAAAAGATGATTTTGATTTTGGCGATATTGTTTTTCGTAGTTTTTTAAAATGGCAAATCCCAAATCCTGATAGCAGAGATTATACAAATAAAGATGACTATAATATTAAACCTTTTATAGGTGTCTTACATCTAATTCAAAAAGTTAATGAAAAAGCATTAAAAAATAAAGAAAAAGCCAAAGGAATTAGCAAACAAGAATTCAGTCTATTTTGTCCGACTTTGGTTGATTACGAACAAATAAATTCTTATGCTGATAAAATTATTTCTTTAAGAAAAAAATTAAAAGGAAAAAATAAACAAGAACAAAAAGAACTTTTTGATAAATACAAAGCTTCTTTTGTTAAAGATTTTCTTAATACTGATGATTCAAATGAAATAAATAGACTTATTAACAATTTAAAAGATTACGGTGATAATGCTATCCGTTACTTTCGTTTAACTCGTTATATTTACATTCGGGGTGGCGGTTTTTATGTTGATTTAGAGCCCAGAAGATCAGTAGAAATAAATAATCTGCTTTTGCATGACAATGCACAATCAGCAGATTTCGAATCCAAGCAAGATTATTTAGATTTTATTTCTGATATTAGACAACCTAAATTGCCGTGGGAAACTAAAGAAAAATATATTGAGATTATTGAACAGCTTTTAATAGAAATAAAAGAGTATGAGAACACATTAGAAAAAAAAGCTCAACAAATTCCGAAATACGAAACTTTTGATGAAGAAAAATTACAGAAATATATAAAACAATTAAGGGAATACAGGAGAACTTTACAGGAAAAAATAGACCAGCAAAATTCGCAAAGTATTGAACAAATAAATATTTATATAGAAAAACTTAAAAATATTTATGATCTCGAAAATCGACCAATAATGTTGGAAAAATTTTCTACTCTTGCATTAAACGCATTAAACGATGCTTTAAAAATAAAACCTAATTATCCGGTTGGTGATGATAACGAACCAACTTTTACCGCTCCGGCAAACACTCCTGATATCGAATGTTTTTATAAGAAATACAATGCAATTTGTGAAGTAACAATGTTGACAAGCCGCGACCAATTTTATAATGAGGGTCAGCCGGTTATGAGACATTTAAGAGACTTTGAAGATAAATACCCTGAAAAAAAAGCATATTGTTTATTTATAGCGCCAAGACTTCATATAGATACAGTAGAAACTTTTTTAAATTCAACTTCCGGCAGGGGCTACAGAGGAAAAAAACAAAAAATAGTTCCTTTATCTATTAACAATTTTATTGAACTTTTAGAAATTCTTGTTTCATTAAAACAAAAAGAACGCTTCTTAAAACATGAAGAATTATTTTCTCTTTACGATGAAATTTTAGAAGCTTCAAAATCTTATAATGATTCAATGAAATGGGTTGAAAATATACCTAGAACAATTAACTCGTGGAAAGAAAACATTTTCAATTTATGAAAAAAAATATTATATATTGTGGAGATTGTATAAAAATTCTAAATAATAATGTTGATGATGAATCAGTAAATTTAGTTTTTGCCGATCCACCTTATAATCTATCTGGTGGCGGCTTAAAATGGAAAGGCAATAAGACCGGTGGTGACTGGTATATGGTTAATGAAGAATGGGACAAAATGACGGAATCAGATTATTTGAAATTTACACAAAATTGGATTACGGCTTGTCATAAAGTTTTAAAAGATAACGGTTCTATTTATATTTCCTGCACTTACCATAATCTTGCCGAAGTAATGATAGTCTTAAAACAGCTTAAGTTTAAAATCAACAATGTCATAACTTGGCATAAAACTAACGCAATGCCGAACATGACAAAACGTTTATTCACACATTCAACAGAATTTGTCGTATGGGCAGTCAAAGGCAAAAATTGGGTTTTTAATTATGAAAAACTCAAAGAAATAAATCCTGAAAAACAAAAAAACGGTTCGCCAAAGCAGATGAGAGATGTCTGGTCATTGCCGTTAGTTCAGGGAAAAGAAAGACTGCGTGGAAAAGATGGACGAGCAGCACACCCAACACAAAAACCCGAAGAAATGTTAAAACGAATTATACTTGCCTCGTCAAACAAAGGCGATTTAGTTTTAGATCCATTTCTCGGAAGCGGAACAACCGCATTTATGGCAAAAAAATTAGGTCGAGATTGGATTGGAATCGAAAAAAATAAAGAATATATTGAAATAGCCAAAAAAAGAATAACAAACAAAATATGACTATGAAAATAAAAAGTATAAAACAAATAAAGCAAATAGGAATCTTTTCGGATTTCTCAAGCGGTGGTTCAAAACGTTTTGAAAAACTTACTTTATTATATGGCTTTAATGCTCAAGGAAAAACTACACTTTGTGATATATTTCAATCGCTCTCGGAAAACAATAGCAATATTATAAAAAACAGAAAAACAATACCATATGATAATACTTCACAACTAGTTGAATTATCTGTAAAAATTAATGATAATGAATCAAATTTAAAATTTAAAGACGGTCACTGGGATTCAAATAATTTAAAACAAAATATTAAAATTTTTGGAACAGATTTTATACATAAAAACGTATTTACAGGATTGACAATCGAAAGACAAAACAGAGAAAACTTTACCGATTTTATTCTCGGAGAAGAAGACACAACAAAGGCAAAAGAACTTGAAGTAATTAAAAGCGAACTAAGAAAAATCAATCTTAAAAATGCGGTTCCTCTTTATGTAAAAAGTAAATCCGAACAAGAAATAAATGATTTTGTAAATTTAAACATTACAGAAAATATAAACGACCTTAAGGAGAAATTCTCCAAAAAGAATGCTGAATTAATTAAAGAACAAGAAAATCTAAAAAATGTAGAACAAATATTATCCAAAAAAGACCTTCCTGATTTTAAAGAAAACAAACTAAAAAGTATTGTCACTTGTGTTAGATTTATTAACTCTATCTTATTAAAGAGTTTTAATTCTATTAAAAATGACGTAATATCAAAAATGAGCAATCATATTCAATTGAATTTTAATAATTTTGACGCAGCTGAAAAGTGGATTAAAGAAGGTGTTCAAATCAGCAAATCCAAAGAAAACAAAGCAAATTGTCCTTTTTGCGGACAAAACTTAAGTAATGCGAAAGATTTACTCAATACTT